>JAUUYI010000070.1 GCA_030590525.1 Sedimenticola sp.
ATGGCTGCCTGGTTGCCAAGATGGCCCAGCGCACCGGCGCAGGCAATCCGTAGATCCTGGTCGCCAACCGCCAGTTGGGTGATCAGGGTGCCTAACGCATTCATCAGTCCGGCGTGCTTCCGGCTGCGGCTGGCGATGCTGCCAATGGCCTCCGCTGCTTCGCGCCGCAACACTTCGTCATCGTCGTTGAGTACCTGGATCAGCGCCTCGACCGCCTCGGGACGGTCGCTGCCGGCCAGTATTCGGGCGCCGAGCCGGCGCACGTCCTGCCGGGTGTCTATGCGGCGGTTGCTGCGTATGCGTCGCATCAGCTCCCTGTTTTCCTCAACCACCTCCAGGTATTCGAGGGTCTCGGCATCGTGTTCTGGCGTCTCCGGGGCTGACTCCTGCTGCAGCATCGTCTCTACGTTGTCCAGGGCGATGGCCTCCAGCGTGGATGTTGCATCCTTTACCTGACCTTTCTGGACGATGGTGGTCGGGGTATCCGGCAGGGTGACTTCACCTTCCGTTGCTGCGGCGCCACTCTCGGGTGTGGCGGTTTCAGGTGGGGTCTGCTGCAGTAGATCACGGCCCGTCCGCCGGGTGAGCTGTATCGCTTCCTCTGCGTCTGTAACGGGCGGGGCCTCCGCCACCGATTCAGCGGCTGCCACCTCGCTGATCTCTATCTGGCCGTTGGTCGCGGCAATGACGATTTCCAGCGGGGTTCGTTTCCCATCCCCGTCGTCCGTCTCCAGCGTGCCGGCCTGGTCTGATTCCGCCAGCATCATGAGTGCGGAGAGGGTGGCCAGTCTGACCGCCTGTTCAGAATCGGTAACCGTCTGGCTCAGGGTGTCCAGCACCTCCCCGTCGACCCGGCCCAGCCTGCCGATACTCAAGGCAGCCTCCCGACGCACCATCGGGTGGCCACTACGGTTACTGAGAATGGGCAGCAGGTCGGCCACTACTTCCGGGTTTCCGTTGTGGCCGAGCAGGATGCCGGCAGCGGTGGCAGTCTCTGCGTGAGGGTCGTTGAGGTTGCCCCTGACCTTTTCCAGCATCTCATCCGAGAGGGGAGAGGCGGCAACCGTGGCGGTCAGAGTACTCAGCAGGGTGGCCCGAACCTGGCTGTCCGGGTCATCGATCAGCGAGAGAAGTTCCTGCTGCAGCCCGTTGCCGGGGGCAGACTCGCCGGTCAGTCGGACTACCGCCTTGAGAGACGCGCTCCGAACCTCGGGATCCGGGTCACGCAGCAGCAGTATGAGTGCATGCAGGTAGCGGGTAGCACCTTGTTTCCCAAGGGCGGCAACAGCCTCGGCGCGCACATCGGGTGCCGGATCCTGCAGTGCCCGCCCCAGGCTCCTTTCCACTGCCTCGTTACCTCCGGCAACGGTAGCCAGTGCCCGAGCCGCACGGCGGCGATGCTGGGCCAGGAGTTCCTGGTTTTTGAGTCGCTCGATCAGAAACTCGACTCCCCCTTTCGGGATGCGGGCCAGGGCGTTGACGATCTCGCTCTCTATATCCTGCTGGGCTTCATCCTCCAGAATGGTGACCAGGGGAGACACCGCCGACTCGTCACCAAATCGGCCCAGGGCGTTGACCGCCTCCCGCTGGACGTCCCACCAGGTGTCCCAGTCGTCGCTCCACTCCATCTCCGGGGGACGTTCCAGGGCCACTCTCTGCAGTGCTGCGGCCGCTTCGCTACCGCCTATCCTGCCCAGCGCCCCGGCGATGGCAGTGCAGATCTCACCACTGGACTCGTGCTCCAGGGATTCCACCAGTGCGGGAATGGCCTCGGGTGCACCGATGTGGCCCAGGGCCTCCGCCGCATCGATACACACGTCGATATCTTCATCCCGCAGGCGCTCGGTCAGCGGGTCAACCGCTCGGGTGTCTTCGGCAACGCCGAGGGCGCGTGCCGCGTAGCAGCGGTCGGCCTCGTCACCTGTCTGCAGCAGTTGGCAAAGGGCATCGATAATAGGTGACGGTGAAGGCATGAAATCTTTATTCCAAATCGCTTAACTAAGAGGCTCTTGCAAAACGCCCCCTCTCCCCCCGGGAGAGGGTTTTTAATCACCCTCACCCTGGCCCTCTCCCTCAAAGGAGAGGGGATTTAAGAGTTTTGCAAGAGCCTCATGAAATTCAATAAAGGAGGCACTTTTTATGCCAGTCGCTGTATGTTTATTCCGTGGCCGCACCACGCCTGCATTGATTTAACAGGTCGAAAAGGCTCGGTATCCAGCCTGAAAACAATCAGTTATTGTCCTTCTGGCGACTGTTTCCAAGGTGCCGGAGCAGCATAGGACGACTGGGTTTCAGCACACTGTATGATAGGATTTTAGGTGATTTCCCGCAATTAAACGAGCAGTATTATGGAACGAATTATTCAGTAGCCGCGCGTTCAGCGGGCTGATAGGAGGCTGTCGGATTTAACGCTAAGCGGCTGCAAATCCCTGGAGAGCGATCGAATCAGCTTATCGAATTCGTTAAATAGGCCCACTATTCGCCTCATTCGATAAGCTGATTTGATTCGCTCCCAGTGATTTTCGCTACGATCAGTCAAACCCGATAGCCTTCTAGGGTGTGGTGCGGTTTGGCCGGTGGTCGATTCGTTAAGCGCCTGGTTAAATCTGTCGCGAGGCCCTGTCACTGTTCTCCGTGTGGAGCGTGGGAGCCGGGAGAGTCGGTACAGCACACTGGAACCGGTCCGGGCCCTTGAATAAATCTAAACATTCCTGCTTCTCATGGTTGAATGCTTCGTTCATAATCCAATGGCCTGAATGTGGTAATTAACTGGCCATGCGCGTGACTGGCAGGCGGTGGGCCGGGTCGGTGGCCCCTGAGCGATGGTGGCGAATCATCCGTCTGTTCAACGGATTATCTTCAGTTGGCGATAATTGAGGGGGATGCCCGAGGGATGGGATGTTGCTGCTGATATGGCTTATTGGCCCGGTATTTGCCTTTTTTCATCAGATTGCCAAATCGATTCGCCCGACAACCGGTTGGAGAGAGGTTTATGACCGAGACACCCGAAGAGAAAGAGATAAAGCCAGCCGAATCCGGTGAGAGCAACTGGGGGCCCAAACTGTTTTTCGGGACCTTGGCGGCTGTCCTGGGTTTTTTCTATTGGCTGCTGATCTATTCCGGTGGCGTCACGGGTCACTAGGAGGGTAGTCATGGGCGATGAGAAGCGTATGGGGCTTGCCGGGACGCTGATGGTGACGCTGGTCGTCTTCGCGGTGGTTCTGGCAGCATTCTATGGTCTGGATCATCTTATTATGAGTATCCAGGGATTACCGCTGAATATGGACCTGAGTCCTGCCGGCTGATGGGTGAAGGGGAATTCCAGCATGAGCAATGACATGAGCGGGCGGATATCCTGGCCAGCCATTTTTTCGGGGCGGTTGTGGACCCTGCTGCTGGTAGTGATGCTAACCGTTGCCGGGGCCCAGACCGTCGCGCAGGCCGCTAGCCACGGAATGGGCAGTGCCGATTCGGCAGAGAAACGGATCGCTCCCGTTGGTCGGGTGCAGGTAGAAGGGCAGCCGCTCATCGAAGAAGCAGCTGCAGCGTCAGCGCCGGAGGCGCCGGAACCGCTGGCTGCCCCTCAGCCCCAGCGCAAAGATTACCCGAACATCGGCGTCAGCAGCCGGGCGGTGGTCTGGATCGCAGCCCAGATGCACCTCTTCTTTGGTGCCCTGGTGCTGGCGGTACCCCTGTTCGTGCTGGTGATCGAGTTGACCGGTTTGGTTACCAAAGATGAGCGCTATGACGACATGGCGCACGAATTCATGAAGATCAGCCTGGTCGGCTTCTCCATCACCGCCATCTTCGGCGGGACCCTGGCCCTGGCCCTGTTCCTGCTCTACCCCGATTTCATGGGTTACATGATGCGCGTGTTCGGCGTCCAGTGGCTCTGGTATGCGGCCCTCTTCTTCGTCGAAAGCTTCTTTCTCTACACCTACTACTATGGCTGGAATGCCCTGCGTTACGGCAACAAAAAATGGGTGCATCTCACCCTGGGGCTGATGCTCAATGCGGCGGGTATGACCATTATGGTACTGGCCAACTCCTGGGCCACCTTCATGATGGCCCCCTCCGGGGTGAGTGAGACCGGTGTGGTGACCGGTAGTATCTGGGAGATCATGAAGGGCCCGTTGTGGAACCCCATCAACCTGCACCGCTTCATCGCCAATATCGGTTTTGGCGGTGCCGTGGTGGGCGCCTATGCCGCGTTCAAGTTTCTCAGTACCCGGGACCCGAAACTGCGTGCCCACTACGACTGGATGGGTTATACCTCCAATTTCATCGCCATCCTCGCCTTCCTGCCGCTGCCATTCGCCGGCTACTGGCTGATGGCCGAGATCTACGCCTACTCCCAGCAGATGGGCATCACTGCCATGGGCGGTATCCTGGCCTGGCTGTTCATCGTTCAGGCGGTGCTGATCGGCACCATTCTGCTGGCGGGCAACTTCTACCTCTGGTCCGGGATGTCCCGCACCGAGGGTTCGGTGCGCTACCAGTGGATGATCAAGTACATCGCCGTCATCCTGGTGATCTGCTTCCTCACCTGGATGACGCCCCACACCCTGATCCTCTCGGCCAGGGAGATTTCCGTACTGGGGGGCAGTCATCACCACATTCTCGGTCCGCTGGGGATCATGCCGGCCAAGAACATCGCGGTGAACCTGATGCTGATAGTCACCTTCCTGTCGTTTCAGCTCTATCGCCGCTCAGACAAGGTGGCGGTGGTCCCCTGGGCATCGGCTGCCAACGCCTGCATGGTGGCTATCTATCTGGTGGCGATAGCCAATATCATCTTCGTCGGGGTCTATTACGGCTATTTCACCAACACCGTCTACAAGGTGGGGTCATCGGTAATCCAGGTGGCCTCCACCCTGGTGGTGATCATCTCCGGCCTGGTCATCGATGGCTTCCTGTACAAGGGTGCCAAACGTCTACCGTCCCACTGGGGGCAGGTCTCCGATCGTTCCCAGTACGCCCTGTTCGCTCTGCCGATCGCCTTCACCTGGCTGATGGGCCTGATGGGCTATGTGCGCTCCTCGGTGAAGACCCATTGGCATGTCTATACCGTGATGAAGGACAACTCACCCGATAATTTCATTCCCACCATCGGCTATGCCGGCAACATGATCACCCTCGTGACCATACTGTTTCTCCTGTTCGTGCTGTTCATGTTCTGGATCGCCAATCTCAGTTCCACCCGACAGACCCGACCGACGACTGCGGAAGGAGGCGCGGTGGCATGAACGTACTCGCCAAATCGATGATCTTCAGCGTCGGGCTGACCCTGGTGTTCACGCTCGTGGCCAATCTGCTGCCCCAGGTGGAGGGAGAGGCCCCGGTGGAGGAGGAGGTGGATCTGGGTTCACTGACCATGGACGATTTCGTGACCCTGGGTGAAAGCCTGTTCATGGGCAAAGGGACCTGCACCCTGTGCCACAAGCCAGCGCCACTGGGACGGGCGCCGGATATCCAGGGTGACAACATGGTGGAGGTGGCCAAAGAGCGTTTGGTCGATCCCCGTTACCAGGGCAAGGCGACCAGCCCGGAAGCGTATATCCGTGAGTCGATGGTGGACCCGAGCGCCTACGTAGTGGCCGGCTGGGGCAAGAAAGGGAGCAACGACAGCGAATCCCCCATGCCCCATGTGGACAAGCCGCCCACCGCACTATCCGGCCTGGAGATGGATGCCATTATCGCCTGGCTGGAGGCAAAGGACGGTAACGAGATCACCGTGGCACTGCCCACCATGGAGGCATCAGCCGAGGTGGCCGTGGTGGCACCTGCCGGTGGCGGGCTACCCGCGCCGGCTGCTACCCCTGAAGAGGCAGTCACCAAATACGGCTGCCAGGCCTGTCACACCCTGCTTGGTTCCAGTGCCTCTCTGGGGCCTGCTCTGGATGACGTGGGCGATCGACTCGAGCCGGAGCAGATACGTCAGAGCATCATAGCGCCGGATGCCGTGATCACCGAGGGTTATACCTCCGGCGTGATGCCGCAGGACTTTGCCGGGAAGATGACGGTGCAGGAGCTGGAGATGATCGTGAAGCTGTTGGCGGAGCAGAAACAATGAGACTGAGGATCCCCGCTTTCTGGCAGGCCGTACTGGTTGCTGTCGTTGCCTATCTGGTCTTCGACAACGCCTTTCCGCCGCTATTGCCCGGGACGTTGATGGTGCAGTACATGCTCGTCACCATCGTCGGCATTCTGCTCTATTTCGCCTTCGATGATACCCGCTGGAACGAGTTTCAGGCACCGCTGCTTTCGGTGCTGCGGGACGACGGCAGAGGGCTGGCACGCTGGTTCTTCCTGCTGGCGATTCCCGCCATCATCGGCTATACCACTTACGGGCTGGTCAAACCCTCCAGTGACGCACCGGTCGAACTGCGTCAGGTGCACCCGGCGCCGCCGGCCTCGCTCAAGATATTCAATAAACGCTACGATCTCGCCACGCTGGAGAACCCGGTGCGGGATGAGATCCTGGTCGAGATGGGCAGAGACGAGGCGGCAGGCTGGGAAAAATATGAGGCGGCGGTTGCTGCGGGTCGGGATGTCTACTATCAGAACTGCTTCTACTGTCATGGCGACCTGCTGGACGGGGAGGGTCATTTCGCCCACGGTTTCAATCCGGCGCCGATCAACTTCCAGGATCCCACCATCATCCCCCAGTTGCAGGAGGCGTTCCTGTTCTGGCGTATCACCACCGGCGGACCCGGCCTGCCGAAGGAGGGGACGCCCTGGAACTCGGCGATGCCGGTATGGCATGAGATGCTGAGTGAGACCGACGTCTGGAATGTGATCACATTCATCTTTGATTACAACGGTCAGGTGCCGCGCATCTGGGATCCGGAGGTATCGAAAGTGGTCACTGGCATGAAGGACGAGGTGCTGGCCAGGCGGGCGAACAGCAAGGGGGCAGACCTTTACAAGTTCCGCTGTGAGGTGTGTCACGGGGAGCAGGGGATGGGTGACGGTGTCGCCGCCGATCGCATGTACCCTAAGCCCAGAGATTTCAGTCTCGCCTTGTTCAAATACAAGACCTCCCCGGGTACCGAATTGCCTCGTGACGAGGATCTGTTCGATACCATAAAGTCTGGTTTGGCGGGGACGGCGATGCCGGGGTGGGGTTCGTTGCTGAGCGACGAGCAGATCCGCAGCCTGATACCGGTGATCAAAGGCTTCGACGTCTCGGCCGCCTGGGCCCCGGAAGATGCGGACGACGAAGCCTTCGACGACGACGGTTACTATACCAGGACCGACTTTCGCACCAATACCAATGTGGAGCCGCTCGATGGCCAGACCCCCTATTCGGAAGAGTCGGTGGTCAGGGGTAAACAGGCCTTTATCAAAGCCTGCAAGGAGTGCCATGGCGCGGCGGCTCGGGGAAATATCGTCTCCGGTAAGAAGCTCGAAGACGATTGGGGCAACCGCATCTGGCCGCGCGACCTGACCAAACCCTGGACCTGGCGGGCGACCCAGTCCCGGGTATCCGGTGAAAAGGAGCGGGACGAGACAATCCGGGCGATCTACCGTCGTCTCTCCATCGGTATTCCGGGCACGCCGATGCCGGCCCACCGGGCGGTGGAAGAGGGCAACAAGGACCCGGTCAGCCTGGAGGATCGCTGGGACATTGCAAACTATGTCTACAGCGCGCGCGCCACTACAGCTTCTCCCACCGACAGCGGGGTGGTGACGGCAGCAAAAGTAGCGGGCGGGCTACCGGCCAGTCTGGATGACGAACGCTGGAATCAGGCCCCCGCAACCACCCTGCACCTGGTGCCCAACATCATCAAGGAGGATCGTCTGTTCACACCGTTGAACGATGCGGTGACCGTGCGCGCCCTCTACAACGAAAAGGAGATCGCGTTCCTGCTGGAAGTGGATGATCGCACCCGGAGTATCCCCGGCGTCGAATACTTCACCGAGTTGATGGACGAGACCCTGGAGATGCAGCCGGATGCGCTCGCCATCCAGTTCCCCAAGGAGGGTGCCTTCAGCACCATGCCTTCGGTAGAGAAACCGCTCTATCGCCATGGCGACGCCAGGCACAAGACTACCATCTGGTACTGGAATGCGGGCAGCGTGGAGCCGCAGCGTGAGGCGGCCGCCATGCTGCTGGATGCCTCCGGCCCGGACAAGAAACTGGAGCCGCGCCTGCAGAATGAGAGTCTGAAGGTGACTGCTGACTGGAAGGAGGGCAAGTGGCAGGTGCTGATGACCCGGCCGCGGGCAGGCGGCAACAGCGGTGATCTCAGCTTCGAAGAGGGGCAGTTCATCCCGATCTCCTTCGCCAACTGGGATGGCAGCAATGGCGAGGTGGGCTCAAGGCACACCCTTACCACCTGGTACTGGCTGGTACTGCCACCGGAACTGGACATCACCCGGGTCTACGGCATGCCGCTGGGTATCGCCCTGCTGGTGTTCGGTGCCGGGTTGCTGCTGGTGCGGGGGCAGCAGAAGAAAAAGGAGTGATTGGAAGGCGGAATTCGGAAGGCAGAAGACAGAAGACAAGAGGCTTTTGCAAAACGCCCCCTCTCCCCCCGGGAGAGGGTTGGGGTGAGGGGATCAAAAGAGATAACGCTTTGATTTTAATCACCCTCACCCTG
>JAUUYI010000295.1 GCA_030590525.1 Sedimenticola sp.
AGTCACTCAGAACATTCATAACGGAGAGATCCATGGCCCACAGCCAGTTCCAGCTTCTTGGCACGCGTCGCTTCCTGCCCCTCTTTCTCACCCAGACCCTGGGGGCTTTCAACGACAATGTGTTCAAGAATGCCCTGGTGATCCTGATCACCTACAGCCTCGCCAGTAAGGCGGGGATGGACAGCCAGTTGATGGTGACGGCGGCGGCGGGGATCTTTATCCTCCCCTTTTTCCTGTTCTCGGCCACAGCGGGCCAACTCTCCGACAAGTATGACAAGGCGCGCCTGATCCGCATTGTGAAGGTGACGGAAATTATCCTGATGGTGGGAACCGCGGTCGGCTTCTACCTGAATAATGCCACGTTTCTGATGGTTATGCTGTTTCTGATGGGTACCCAGTCCACCTTTTTCGGCCCGCTCAAGTACGCCATTCTGCCGGATCACCTGCACAAGGATGAACTGATCAGTGGCAACGCCCTGATCGAGGGTGCCACCTTCCTGGCGATCCTTTTTGGGACAGTGGTGGGGGGTATCTTCATCCTGCAGCACAACGGGGTGATGGTCATCTCCATCTGCGTCCTCGTGGTGGCGCTGGCCGGCTGGGTCGCCAGCCTCTCGATCCCCCCGACCGGGGCGGCCATGCCGGACCTCAAGGTCAACCCCAACTTCATCACCGAGACCTGGAAGATCATCCGCTATACCGCTGGCTACCGGGATATCTTTCTGGCGATCCTCGCCATCTCCTGGTTCTGGCTGGTGGGTGCCACCTTTCTCGCCCAGGTGCCCACCTTCGGCAAGGACGTGCTGGGGGGCAATCAGAATGTGGTCACGCTGCTGCTGATCGTCTTCTCTGTCGGTATCGGTATCGGATCCTTGCTCTGTAACCGTATGCTCAAGGGGGCGGTGAACGCCACCTATGTCCCCTTTGGCGCCCTGGGCATTACCGTGTTCGCGGTGGATCTCTACTTCGCCAGCCGCCACGCCGTGCCGCTGAGTGGTGGAGAGCTGATCGGGATCAGCCAGTTCCTGGAGAGTTTCACTGGCTGGCGCATCCTCGGGGATATCCTGCTGCTGGCGATCGCCGGTGGTATCTACGTGGTGCCCCTGAACGCCATCGTGCAGGAGCGAAGCGACGACGAGCACCGCTCACGGAACATCGCGGCGGTCAACGTCCTGAACTCCCTGTTCATGGTGATCTCTGCCGTAGGGACCGCGGCGATGCTGGCCACCGGTTTCAGTGTGCCGGAGGTGTTCCTGACCCTGGCCATCGTCAATGCGGGGGTGGCCTTCTATATCACCCGGCTGTTGCCGGGGGCGCTGGCCCGGGCCTTCGTCTCCTGGCTGTTGGAGATCTTCTATCGGGTGGAGGTGGAAGGGCTCAAGCACTACCGGGAGGCGGGTGACAAGGTGCTGATCGTGTCCAACCACCAGTCCTACCTGGACCCGATCCTGATCGCCGCCTATATCCCGGACGATCTCACCTTTGCCATCAACACCTATGTGGCCCGCAACCGGCTCGTGCGGTTCTTTCTCTCCATGGCCCATACCTTTCCGCTGGACCCGGCCAACCCCTTTTCCACTCGGGCACTGATTCACGCCATCCAGGATCAGGACAGGGTGGTGCTGTTTCCCGAAGGGCGCATCACCATGACCGGATCCCTGATGAAGGTGTACGAGGGGGCTGGTCTGATCGCCGACAAGGCGGAGGCGACCATCCTGCCGGTACGCATCGACGGGGCCCAGTATTCACCTTTCTCCCCCCTCAAGGGGAAGGTGCGCACCCGGCTTTTTCCAAAGATCCGCCTTACCTTCATGCCCCCGCGGGCATTTGAGGTGCCCGAGGAATTGAAGGGGCGCACCCGTCGCCAGTTTGCCGGTCAGAAACTGAATGACCTGATGACGGATATGGTGTTTCAGAGCAGCCCCTACCGGCAGACCCTGTTCCACTCCCTGATCGACGCCGGGAAGACCCATGGCAGGCACCATCAGGTGCTGGAGGACGTGGAGCGAAAGCCCCTGAGCTACGGAAAGATGCTTATCGCCTGCTTCGTGCTTGGCAGAGAACTGGCGAAAGATACCCGGGCGGAAGAGCACGCTGGCGTGCTGTTGCCCAGCACCAACGCGACCGCCATCACTTTCTTTGCCCTGCAGGCCTATGGGCGGGTGCCGGCAATGCTGAATTTCTCCACCGGTATCAGCAACGTCGTCAGCGGTTGCAACGCGGCGGAGATAAAGACCGTTTACTGCTCCCGTCGTTTCGTAGAGATGGGACGTCTGGAGGCGATGGTGGCAGCGCTGGAAAAGGCCGGGATCCGGCTGATCTACCTGGAGGATCTGCGCGACCGGATATCGGGCTGGTCCAAGTTCACCGGTCTGCTCGCCAGTCGCTTTCCCAATATCGGCTACCGCCTTACCGGTGGTAAACGCTCTCCGGACTCTTCTGCGGTGGTGCTGTTCACCTCCGGTACCGAAGGGACCCCTAAGGGGGTGGTGCTGAGCCACACGAATATACAGGCGAACCGTTTTCAGGCAAGCTCCTGTATCGACTTCGGCCCGAGCGACATCGTGTTCAACGCCTTGCCCATGTTCCATTCCTTCGGGTTGACCTGCGGCACCATGCTGCCACTGCTGTCCGGGGTAAAGGTGTTTCTATACCCGTCGCCCCTGCACTACCGGATCGTGCCGGAGTTGGTCTATGACAGCAACGCCACCATCATGTTCGGCACCGAGACCTTTCTCGCCGGCTATGCCCGGTTCGCCAACCCTTATGACTTCTACAGCATCCGCTACGTCTTTGCCGGCGCCGAGAAGCTGAAGGATGAGACCCGGCAGACCTGGGCCGATCGTTTCGGGGTGCGCATCTTCGAGGGTTATGGCGCCACCGAGACCTCGCCGTTACTGAGCATGAACACCCCGATGCAGAATCGGCGGGGATCGGTGGGACGGCTGATGCCGGGGATCGAGCACCGGCTGGAGCAATTGCCCGGTATCGATGAGGGTGGAAAACTCTGGGTCTC
The DNA here is from genome assembly GCA_030590525.1 of Sedimenticola sp. Lineage (GTDB taxonomy): Bacteria > Pseudomonadota > Gammaproteobacteria > Chromatiales > Chromatiaceae > JAUXBK01. The sequence continues at coordinate 3,017 of JAUUYI010000295.1, forward strand.
CGGGCCGAATATCATGCGCGGTTATCTGAAGGCGGATAGCCCCGGAAGGCTGCAACCACCGGAAGAGGGGTGGTACGACACCGGTGATGTGGTGGAGATCGATGGGGATGGTTTCCTTTTCATCCGCGGCCGGGTCAAGCGCTTTGCCAAGATCGCCGGCGAGATGATCTCGCTGGGGCAGGTGGAGGCGCTGGCGGCGAAGGTGTGGTCAGGGTTTGGCCACGTGGTGGTTACCCTGCCGGACAAGAAGAAGGGTGAGCGGCTGGTGCTGTTGACGGAAAACGCCAAGGCCTCCAGAGAGGAACTGGGCAGTTTCGCCAAGTCTCAGGGTGTGCCTGCTCTGATGGTACCGGGC
>JAUUYI010000285.1 GCA_030590525.1 Sedimenticola sp.
ACGGTGGGTTGCACCTGCCAGACAGCAAGGCCCAGTCCAACAGCCGCCCGACACAGGCAGCGGCCCTGCCGAAGCGGCTGATCCTGCCCCTGCAACAACATATCGGGGAACCGGCCCAGCCAATGGTGGCGGTCGGTGATCGAGTGCTCAAAGGCGACATGATCGCGCGGGCACAGGGGCTGATCAGCGTGCCGGTGCATGCCCCCAGTTCCGGTACCGTGGTAGAGACCGGGGATCATCCGGTACCCCACCCATCCGGCCTGCCCGCCCAGTGCATCGTGATCGAGACCGACGGCCTGGACCGATGGGGCGAACTGCCGGAACCGATAACGGATTTCAGCACCAAGGAGCCCGACCTGCTGCGCCAACGCATCCGTGATGCGGGCATCGTCGGCCTGGGCGGCGCGGCCTTTCCCACCAGTGTCAAGCTCAGCCCTCGGCAACCAATCCACACCCTGGTCGTTAATGGTGCCGAGTGTGAGCCCTATATCACCTGCGACGACATGTTGATGCGGGAGCGGGCGGAGCAGGTAGTGGCAGGGATAGCCATACTGCGTCATCTGGTGGGGGCAGAGACCTGCCTGATCGGCATCGAGGACAACAAACCCGAGGCCATTTCAGAGATGACCCGGGCAGTAACTGCCCGAGGCCTGGCTGACACCAAGGTGGTCTCCATCCCCACCCTCTACCCGAGCGGCGGTGAAAAACAGCTGATCCGAGTGCTGACCGGCAAAGAGGTACCATCCGGCAATTTCCCCGCCAGCATCGGCATCATCTGCAACAACGTCGGTACGGCGGTGGCGGTGGCGGATGCAGTGCTGCAGGGAAAGCCGCTGATCTCCCGCTACGTTACCGTCACCGGAGAGGGGGTCAGGCAGCCCTGTAATCAGGAGGCACTGATCGGGACCCCGGCGGTGGAACTGATACAGCAGGCCGGCGGCTACACCGGCCAGGTCGCGCGCCTGATCATGGGTGGCCCGATGATGGGTTTCACCCTGCACGACGACAGCGCGCCCGTCATCAAGGCTTCCAACTGTCTGCTGGCGGCCACCCTGGCCGAGGCGCCCGACCCCGGGCCGGCCCTGCCCTGCATCCGCTGCGGCCAGTGCGCCTCGGTCTGCCCGGTGCGCCTGCTGCCCCAGCAGCTGTACTGGTACGCCCGGGCCAAAGACCTGGAGAAGACCCAGGAATACAACCTGTTCGACTGTATCGAGTGCGGCTGCTGCTCCCACGTCTGCCCCTCCCACATCCCGCTGGTGCAGTACTACCGCTACGCAAAAAACGAGAGCTGGGCCCAGGAGCAGGAAAAACGCAAGGCCGATCTGGCACGCACGCGCCACGAGGCCCGGCTGGTCCGACTGGCCCGCAAGGAGGCAGAGAAACAGGCACGGCTGAGAAAGAAGAAGGCAGCGCTGGCGAACAAACCGGCCGCCAAGAGGAACAGCGGCGATCCGGACCCGAAAAAGGCCGCGATCGAGGCCGCCATGAAACGGGCCGCGGCAAAAAAGGCCCGGCTCGCCGCCACGGGTGCCACCCCTAAGAACACCGGACAACTGACCGAGGCGCAACAACGGCAGATCGATCAGGCGGATGTCCGCCGGCAGGCAGCAGGAAAGAACGAAGCGCAGAGCGAGAAACCCATGGCGGAAAAACAGGAATAACGGATGCAGTTTCCCACCATCACGTCACCGCACACAGCGCACCCCAACAGCGTCACTCAGACCATGTTCTGGGTAATCCTGACACTGATCCCGGGTGCCATCGCCATGACCTGGTACTTTGGCTGGGGCATTCCGATCCATATGCTCCTGGCATCAGCCGCCGCGGTGCTGGCAGAGGCGCTGGTACTCAGATTGAGGGGGCGCCCTGTATTACCCGCCTTGAAGGATCTGAGTGCAGTGGTCACCGGACTGCTGATGGCCCTGGCAGTGCCACCTCTGCTGCCCTGGTGGATCACTGTCATTGGCGTACTGTTTGCCATCATCGTGGTAAAGCAGCTCTACGGCGGCATCGGCTACAACCCTTTCAACCCCGCCATGGCAGGCTATGTGCTGCTGTTGATCTCTTACCCGGTGGATATGACCTCCTGGGTGCCACCGGCGATGCTCAACCCACATTCCCTGGACTTCCTGCAGGCCCTGAATCTCATCTTCACCGGCCTGCTTCCCGTCGATCTCGACTGGGATGCGGTGACTGCCGCCACCCCGCTGGACGTCATGCGTACCCAACTGGATCAGAATCAAATGATCAGTGAGATCCGCCAGAGTCCGCTGTGGGGTAGCTTTGGGGGCAAGGGCTGGGAATGGGCCGGTAACTGGTTTCTGCTGGGGGGGCTGGTTCTGCTCTACAAACGGATCATCACCTGGCACATCCCGGTCTCCATGCTGGCAGGCCTGCTGGTAATGGCGATGCTGTTCCATTTCCTCGACCAGGATACCTACCCCTTCGGTCTGTTTCATATCTTCAGTGGCGGCACCATCCTGGGCGCCTTTTTCATCGCCACCGATCCGGTTACCGCCAGCACCACCCGTAAGGGTCAGCTGATCTATGGCGCCAGCATCGGTGTGCTGATCTATATCATCCGTACCTGGGGGGGCTATCCGGACGCGGTCGCCTTTGCGGTGCTGCTGTTGAACCTGGCAGCCCCGACCATCGACTACTACACCCAGCCCCGGGTGTTTGGCCACCGGGACAAGGCAGATGAATAGGCACCCTGTCATACTCGCCGGCTTGATCCTCACCCTGTTCGCCATCGCCGGCAGCGGACTGGTTGCCTTTACTTACTGGCAGACCGCCGACCGGATCGCCCAGAATGAACGGGACGCCTTACTGCACCAGCTGCATGTTCTGGTGCCCTCAGGGGATATCGATAACGACATCATCAACGACACGGTCACTATCCAGGCCCCGGATCTTATGGGCCACGCGAAAACGACCCTGATTTACCTGGGCCGCAGGGGTGGCAAACCAGTGGCTGCCGTCTTCAGCCAGGTGGTCCCGGACGGCTACAGTGGACCAATCAAACTGCTGGTGGCGGTAAAGATGGACGCTACACTGGGCGGTGTACGGGTGGTCTCTCACAAGGAGACCCCGGGACTGGGGGATCTGATCGAAGAGCGTAAATCAGACTGGATCCGCGGATTCACCGGAAAATCCCTGAGCAACCCGGAGATCTCCCACTGGAAGGTGAAGCGGGACGGTGGTGATTTCGATCAGTTCACCGGCGCCACCATCACCCCAAGATCCATCGTAAAGGCAGTCAAGAACACCCTGCTCTATTTCAGGGATCACGGCAAAAAGCTGTTCGAGCAGGGGGAAACGCTCGAAAAAGAAAAGAAACCAGCCGCGGATGAACACGGATGAAACGCGGAAAAAAACAATTTCTCGCGCAAAGACGCAAAGGCGCAAAGAAGACATTAAAAAACCAACCCATTGAAAGCAGTTTGTTGCTGGAACACTGGCAATGGGGCGAAGCCAAACGATCAGCAGAGG
>JAUUYI010000162.1 GCA_030590525.1 Sedimenticola sp.
ATTAACTTAGGAAATTAGTGTAGGGTGGGCACGGTTTGTGTGCCCACCGTTTCCGCGCATGACTCAACCATTTTGGTGGGCACAAACAACGTGCCCACCCTACAGGGTTATCCGTCGGCGTTAAGTTAATGGCATTGCTCCTGATCGGGCAGGCACATGCTAAACATTGACCGCAACATTAACGTAAGCGGCAGAAGTGGCATGCAAATATAATATGCTGCACTGCAAGACCTGCCCCATCCCTCCCCTCCCTCAATTCCCTCTCCTTCAGGAAGGGGCAGCTTGACACCAAGGAGATAGATCTGCCGTTTTCAGCTTGATTTCAGGTTGTGCTGCTAGGCTCTCTGCAACAGTGAGGGAGGAGAGCTATGACTACAGAGAACACAGATAAACAGATTAAGGTCTGGGACCTGCCGATACGGCTGTTTCACTGGTCACTGGTAGTGGCCTTTGCACTGGCCTATCTCAGCGAAGATGACTTTATGTCGCTGCACACGCTGGCAGGCTATACGGTCGGTGGATTGATCGCCTTTCGCCTGGTCTGGGGTTTCATCGGATCACATCGTGCCCGGTTCAGCGACTTTATCCACTCACCGGTAACGGTATTTGCCTATCTCCAGCGGGTGCTCAGTTTCAGGGCGGAACGGTACGTTGGACACAACCCGGCGGGAGGTGCGATGGTTATTGCCCTGTTGCTCTCGCTGGCTGTGACAGTCGTTACCGGAATAGCTGTCTATGGTGTCGAGCAGTCTGCAGGACCCCTGGTGGGCTTGATGGCCTCTATGCCCCACTTTATTGGAACGGTGGCGGAGGAAGTGCATGAGCTTTTTGCCAACTTGACCCTGCTGCTTGTTGTACTGCATGTGACAGGGGTTCTCGTGGCGAGTTTTCAGCATGGAGAGAACCTGATACGCGCAATGTTCAACGGAAAAAAACAGGCGCCTTATTTTTCCAAGGCCGATGATCTGGAGGTATAAAGAGATGACCCAGGGAAACAATCCCGGTGGCGCAATGAAAAAAATGATACTGATTGTCGGACTGACAGCTTCAGCCATGATATCCGGTATCGCCTTCAGCGAGAGTGACCACCAGAAGTCCCGTCACCTGGTAGAACAGGGCGACATACTCCCCCTGCAGCAGATTCTCGAACACCTTGGTCAGGAACGGGCGGGGCGTGTGCTGGAGGTGGAGCTTGAGAATAAAGACGACCGCTATATCTACGCGATAGAACTACTGGGCGAAGCGGGCCGGGTCTGGGAATACGAGATCGATGCCAGCACCGGCGAAATTCTCGACCGGGAACAGGAGGAGTGATCGTTGCGCCTGCTGCTGGTTGAGGATGACAGGTTACTGGCAGAGTCGTTGCAGCAGCAACTCGCACGCCAGGGTTATGCCGTGGACTGGGCGGACAATGGCGTCGATGGCCAGGTGATGGGAGATCTGGAGCCCTATGATATCGTCGTGCTTGATCTGGGTCTGCCCCAACGTCCCGGCCTGGAGGTGCTCGTGAACTGGCGGCGAAAGGGAAACCGGGTGCCGGTGATCGTTCTGACAGCCCGTGATGCCTGGCATGAGCGGGTCGAGGGGTTCAAGGCGGGCGCGGACGATTATCTTGGCAAGCCGTTTCACGTCGAAGAATTGACCGCCCGCATCCAGGCGCTGTTAAGGCGCAGCCAGGATATGCCGGGAGAGTATCTCAAAAGTGGCGGGCTGATTCTGGATGAGGAGCGCCAGCAGGTGATTCTTCCTGCGGGGCAGACCCTCACCCTGACCGGCACTGAATTCCGGTTGCTGCGTTATTTTATGCTGCACCCTGGGAAGGTGCTGTCGAAAACCCGCCTGACCGAGCATGTCTACGAACAGGACTTTGACCGCGACAGCAACCTGATCGAGGTTTATGTGCGCAGATTACGGGATAAACTGGGTAAAGAGCAGATCCTGACCCGCCGGGGCCAGGGCTATATCTTCGTGGCGGAGAGGAAATGAGGTCTCTTGAGCGTCGCTTGCAACTGGGCCTGGCACTCACATTGGTGATCTTAATGGGGTTGATCTGGTTCATCGGCAACCAGGCGGTGCGCAGTATGACCGAAAGCTTTGTGGCGGCAAGGCTGGAGCACGATGCCAAAGGACTCCTGGCGGCCATGGTGATCGAGCCCGAGGGATTCAGGCTGCGGTGGCGCCGCATCAATCAGGTCTATTCACAGCCCTTCTCGGGTCACTACTACATTATCCGATTTGACGATGGTCACCTGGTACGCTCGCGTTCCCTGTGGGATCAGCAACTGGAGATCCCACAACTGAAACCGGGTGAGACGAGCCGCCAGTTGGTGATCGGGCCTTCGAACCAGCAGCTATTGCTGTTGCTCAACGGTTATCAAAAAAGCGGACGCGGTTTTACCCTGGGTGTGGCCGACGACTTGACTCCCATTTACCAGGAACGCAACTACTTCATGCGCTGGTTCGCCTTGCTGGCACTGGGAGCAGTATTTAGTCTTTTGCTGGTGCAGAGTGTCGTCGTGCGACGCTCGTTAAAGCGCCTGGATAAGGTACGGGACGACATACACCGGCTGGAACAGGGCAAGGCGGTGGCGCTGTCTGAGGATGTGCCGAGCGAGGTGCTGCCACTGGTACAGGAGTTCAATCGCCTGCTTCGTCTGCTCGCCCAGCGCCTGGAGCGTTCCCGCAATGCGCTGGGAAATCTTGCCCATGCGCTCAAGGGTCCACTCAACCTGCTGACCCAGTCTGTCGATTCCCATGTTGCTCTCCCCTCCGATGCCGGCTGGCAGCAGGCGGCTGTTCAAACCGAACGGATTCGCCAGTTGATGGAGCGTGAACTTAAACGGGCACGATTGGCCGGGAAGGAGCTATCCAGCCGACGGTTCAATCCGACTGAAGAGATGCCGGACCTGATCATGGTGCTGCAGCAGGCTCACCATGACAAAGCGGTTTCGATTCAGTATCAGATCGATGGGCCTGTTGAACCATTCGGCGACCGGGAGGACATGCTTGAACTACTGGGAAACCTGCTGGACAACGCCTGTAAATGGGCATCATCGAAAGTGCTCTGCCGCATACGGGATGGAGAACAGATCGCTATTCTGGTCGAGGACGATGGTACTGGATTGAAGGATGATGACATCCACTACCTGACCCAGCGCGGTACCCGCCTGGATGAGAGTGTGGCCGGGCATGGCCTGGGACTGGCCATTGTCAGCGATATCGTAAAACTCTACGGAGGAACAATCAGCTTCAGACGCTCCCCGGAACTGGGTGGTTTGAAGCTGGAAATTCGCCTGCCCCGTTCGGGTGGCTAAGTATTTCGATCCCTCTCCTGCTTTTCAGCTTGGTTTCAGCTTGTTGGTTTAACATTACCAGTAGCAAAGAGTTTAGTCAGGCAGAAGTGCCGTTAGAGTGGAGAGTGGTAATGAAGATGTTGTATAAATCGATTGTTACGATTCTTTTGAGCGGGACAACACTGCTCGTTGCAGCCCAGTCACCGGGTTACCTTCAGCGGGGGCCTGCGCCATTTGAGGCCTATGACCGGGATGGCAGTGGAACTGTCACCGCGGAAGAGTTCAGTGCCTTTCGCAATGAGCGAAGGACAGTGCGTGCTGCGGAGGGACGGCCGATGCGCCAGGCCGCCACGGCCCCGGCATTCGAACAGTCAGACCTCAATTCAGACGGGGTGCTGAGTCGGGACGAAATGACCCTGCTCCGGCAGCAGCGGATCTCAAAACAGCCCGCTGGCAGGGGCCCCGGGATGAGCCCCGAACGGGGTGCCGGCATGGGACGGAATATGCCCACATTCGCCGAATTCGATCTAAACGGTGATGGCTTCATGAGCGAGGACGAATTCATCGAGGCTCGTGGTCAGCGCATCAGCGAACGGGCCAGGCAGGGCTATAGGATGAGAGGCCTGCAGAACGCTCAGCCGTTCAGCAAAATCGACCGGGATGGCAACGGCGTGGTCAACGAGGCCGAGTTCAGGCAGATGCAGACTCAACATCGCCTGTCACGCTCCCGTTAGGAGTCCGCCCACAGGACGCCCCCAGATGCATGCGTCAGGGGGTGGCCTGATGAGCAGTCGGGTTTTAGCGCTCGGTGGGTGCCTGCGTTATCGTGACTAAGGGCTCGCGAAATAATAAATCCCTGAGTTTCGTCAGCCAACAACTTCTGAAATTCGCTTGCAGTATTGAAAATACCTCGCCTGGACAACGCCTGATTTGCCGACCATCGACCTCTCTTATGGGAATGAGCTCAGCACCAGTACCCGTGAGAAATCACTCATCCGCCGTATAGAGGTTTCATGCCACACTACCTCTTTGTTCACAGTACTTGACTCTATCTGAAATCCAGCAGACATTACAGTTTCAATATCTCTATTTTGCAGCGGTGCAATGAAACCAAGAATCAATATCGTTACACTCGGTGTGAACGATCTGGAATCATCTATCAGATTCTACGAGCATGGGCTGAACCTGCCGCGTATGCCATTTGAAGGGGATATCGCCTTTTTTACATTGAATGGGACCTGGCTGGCCCTCTATCCCTGGGGCCTGCTCGCAGAAGACGCCAGGGTTTCAGATACTGGTGAAGGGTTTCGAGGCGTCACATTGGCCCACAATGTTACCACTAAATCGGAGGTCGATGAGGTAATGGCACAGGCGGAAACAGCTGGGGCCTTAATTCAGAAAGCGGCTGAAGATACATCCTGGGGGGGCTATTCTGGCTACTTCTCTGATCCAGATGGTCATTTATGGGAGGTGGCCTGGAACCCACATTTCTGGCCAGGACCACAAGAGCACACACCGTCCTAAAGCCATTTACTAACCCGGCAGCGCCGGAACCGAATAGTAGGGGCGAATTCATTCGGCCGATTCGATGGTCGAATGAATTCGACCCAGCCTTTCTGCTGACAGTTAGAATGCGTTTTGTCAAAAATGGTGATTTATCCACTCAATCAGGGGAAGAACCAAGAATGTTAGTTCCACGCTGGAGGAAGTGGCGACAGTCGTCCTCCGGGCTCCTTCCATATTCTCCTCCACCTCCAGCGCAGGCGCCAAACCCGCTGCTGGAACCGATCATGAAAAGATAATCGCCCTCATAATAGATCCGAGTCTGCTCGCCTCAACTAACTACCCCAGCCTATGTTCCAGGGTATCGATGCTATCCTCCACCACCACCTCAGCCAGCGCAGCGGGAGCGGGACGAGTTCTCCCGTCCGTCGCCCGCAAGGCGGCGAGCTGGGCCTTCATCCGCTCCTGGTCGAGGACCACTCGCCGTTCACCCCCGGACTGGTAGAGGGCGTCATAGTGGTCAGCAAGCTGCACCATGGAGGTCACTACCTGTTCCACCTTCCGTTTCCGGGCGACCACCGCCAGCGGCACAAAGTCACGCAGCAACTCCCCGCGGTTACGCAGGAACATCTCAGCAATACGGATTCGAAAGTAGGCGTCTCCGGGGGTAAATATCTGAACCTTGAATCCAGGGTCAAGGACCCGCTCCCCGGGGATCCGCCCGTAGAATTTTCTGACAGTGGGCCGTTCAGCCCTGACGCACGTCTCAAACATCCAAGAGATACCAGGCACTTACAGCGTATCAGAAAAACTTTTTTCGCATAAAGGGTAGACAAGCCC
>JAUUYI010000362.1 GCA_030590525.1 Sedimenticola sp.
ATGGCCAGATTCAAGATCTCTTCCTCGATGATGCCGACCTGGGTTCGGTCGGTCATGAACTCCACCGTCTGTTGCGCCCTGAGCTCGTCGATCCGCCGTTGCAGTATCTCGATCCGGGGTGGCAGTAACGGGTCTTCAGTCTGAAAAAGGGGCTCACCCTGGCGAACCCGTTCACCGTCGTCCCTTATGACCCGAATGACAAAGCCGTCACTCTGGGCGCGAACCCTCGACTCTTCGGGTAGCTTTATCACCCCTTCAGCCTGAGTCCAGACCGGCACCGGGATCAGGAACAGAAACATGATGAAGGCAGTCACCAGCCCCCCTGTGGTGACCAGGGCCTGTATCCGCTTCCCCTGGTGGCCGAGGGCGGGGTCGAGGAGCAGGAATTTCAGGTTTCTGATCAGTGGCAGCAGTAATTGTGCCGTAAGTGCCCAGATGGCCAGAACCACGCCGACGACGAAAAACTTGCCGGCAACGTACAAAGCAATAGAAAAACTGATGAACAGGCGGTAGAAAAAAGCGGCGAGACCATAGAAGAGGAACCAGCCCTTCTCACCCGGTGCCGAAGCGGGGGAGTGCTGCCCCTGCATCCCAAACAGATAGCGTTTCGCCAGATAACCCAGATAGCGGGTCGATCGCGTGCCGAGATTAGGCATCTCCAGCCAGTCGGCAAGGACATAATAGCCATCGAAACGCAGCAGTGGGTTGCCGTTGAAGAGCAGGGTCGAGATCCCACCGATGACCATTACATTGAACGCGATATCCCGTACCAGCCCGGGTTGCACGTTGGCCCAGATCAACGCCGCGCCGGCGGCCAGGAACATCTCGACCATGATTCCAGAGGCACTCGTCAGGATACGACGCCATTTCCCGGGAAAGGCATTTGCCGAGGTAACGTCGACGTAGGGAACGGGCATCAGCACCAGCAGCATGATGCCCATCTCATGCACCTCACCACCCCAGTGCTTGCAGGTGGTGGCGTGACCGAATTCGTGCAGGGCCTTTACCAACGGATAGGTCAGGAACATCAGGAGAAGGTTCTGGGGATCCAGGCCGCGGCTGGCGCCATGGGCGGCGAGTTCCTGCCAGTGGGTGATGGCCACCAGCAGGCCGGCAAAGAGCACAACGGCCCAGAGAATGAGAACCACAGGGCCGAACAGCGGCCGCAGCCAGGGTACGATGTGTTGCAGCAGGCGATCCGGGTCAGCCAATGGGATGCGGAGCGCCAGTGGGCGCATCAGCCGCTGACGTCCTTTCATCCGGCGCTGTTCCCGGTTCCGCCGGGAGAGTTCGACGCCATCGACGGGCATCTCACCCTGCAGCAGATCGGCGCCATGCAGCCGGGAGAACAGAATGAGAACCTCTTCCGCGGTAGGCGCATCCCGGCCCAGCTCTCCTTCCAGTTCACCCAGTATCTGCTGTACGCTTTGCTTGCCATCCAGGCGTCTTACGAAGGCCAGGGTACCGGGCGTAAAGCGGTAGTGGCGGGTACTGGCCCTGTCCTGCAGTACATACCAGGTTCTGCCACGATATTCATGGCTGTAGATGCGTGTGTGGGCCCTCAGTCGTGGCTTCAGTTGTGCCACCCGCTCCCAGGGGAGTGAGGGGTTCAAGGCAACCATGACCAGAGACGCAGCTGGATCCATCCCACCAATCTTCGGGTCCAGATCCAGAGAGTGTTCCGGCGTCCAATCATGACCTTGCCGACACCCTGCATGCCGGGCCGCAATGAATGGATGGCAGTGGTGTCGCTTATCATGCCCTCCACACGGAATGCCGGCTGCCCCAGTTCAGACTGGATGATGGAGGCGACCTTTTCCACAGAGAATCCGATGCCTTCACCGGGCATGGATGAAAGGACCAGCACACCCGTCTGTCCCGGTTCGATATCCGGGATATCGCGCTCATCGACCTGAAGAGCGATGCGATAGGCGTCCAGCGGTGCCACTTCGAACAGGATCTGCCCACGTTCCACCGGTGTGCCCAGAGAGTGGCTCAGGTCACCGGAGATGACCATGCCATCGAAGGGTGCGACCAGACGGGTCTTGTCAAGCTGTTCCTTCAGTAGTGCAAGCTGGGCATCGGCCTGATCCAGCTGAGCCCGGAAGATACGCACCTCTGAGTGGTTGAGGCCAGCCAGTGCCTTGCGGTAGTGTTTGGCGAACTCTTCTCGCTTGCCACGCCACTTTTGATACTCCAGGTTCAATTCTCTGTTATCCAGCTGTGCCACCACCTGGCCGGATGTCACTATTTCACCGGCCTGGGTATGGGCTTCTGCAATGTAGCCGTCGAAGGGGGCAACGATGACTCGCTGGATGACACCCTCGAGGCCGGCAGGGGCGGTTACCCGGTAGTCACCGGTGCTGAAACCGGTAATGCCCAGCAACATCAGCAGGAGAACAGCGAACAGCTTCCAGCTCAGGCGGCGGGGGCCGAGCAGGCGCTTCAGGGGGGCAGTCACGGCATCCTCGATCACCCTGGCCACAA
>JAUUYI010000302.1 GCA_030590525.1 Sedimenticola sp.
CCAAGATGGGAAAGGTCGACCAGAGTACATTCCGGATTGTCGTTTTCTCCTGTTTTCAGGCTGGAACTGTCAGTTTGCTTTCCCAGAAAACTTTTCCATTGGCTGTTCATCGTTTGTCTCTACCGTCGCTTGCGCATTAGTGGTCGGTAATGATAAGAGATTTATCCTTGGGTGTCAGCGGATTTCAGTGATTTCCCCCGCCCCTGAATGTTCTGTGGTAATCAGGTATTATTTTGTTCCAGATTCTAAATCAAATGAGCGGGCCAGCCGGTGTTCCGCCCCTGAAATCCATCCTGTGTGAGTACCCCATGGCCGACCATAGCCCCCGCCAGGACTGCCTGGTGCTGTATAAGAGCCGTCCTGCCATCGTGACCGGGATCGGAGAAAAGATCGACATTCAGCTGGAAGGCGGCAAACAGAAGCGGGTGCGCCCCAAGGATATATCAGTGCTTCACCCTGGTCCGCTCGTCACGCTGTTGGACCTGCAACCGGAGCAGGGGGAGGTTGAAGAGGCCTGGGAACTGGTCTCTGACAGTACCACTCATCTCCAGGAGTTGGCTGAACTGGTCTATGGGGTGTTTACCCCATCAACCGCCTGGGCGGCCTGGCAGCTGGTGAGCGAAGGTATCCATTTTCAGGGGATACCGAATAAGATTGCCGCCCGGAGCAGTGAACGGATTGCAGCAGACATCGCCGAACGGGAGGAGAGGGAACGAGCGGCGCGGGAGTGGGACGGGTTTATCAAACGACTGAACGGGCGGATGCTGCAAGCGGGAGACCGGGAACGGTTAAAAGAGGTGGAGCGGCTGGCACTCCGGCTCTCTGAACACAGTCGAATACTCAAAGCACTGGGACGACAGGAAGACCCGGTCAATGCACACCGTCTGTTGGTGAGTGTTGGCTACTGGGCCGCTGATTTCAACCCCTGGCCCGGGCGCGGGGGCCTGCCGGCGGGAAACCCAGCGATCGTTGTACCTGAACTGCCAGAAGATGCACGGCTCGATCTGACTCATCTGGATGCCTTTGCCATCGATGACGAGGGGAGTGATGACCCGGATGACGCAGTCAGCCTGGATGGTGACAGGATCTGGGTGCATGTAGCGGACGTGGCGGCGCTGGTGGCACCGGATTCCGGGCTTGATCTGGAGGCCCGTGCCAGGGCCGCCAACCTCTATCTGCCCGAGGGGATTACCCATATGCTGCCACCGCCCCTGACGGAGCGGCTGGGGTTGGGGTTGCAGAGCCGTTCGCCCGCACTCTCCATCGGCTTTCGCTTGAACGATGCGGCAGATCTGGAGGATATCCAGATTGCAGCCAGCTGGGTACGGGTGTCACGTCATAGCTATGCCGATGTGGATAAACGCCTGGCCGATGCGCCCTTTGCCGGATTGCTGCAGTTGACGGGGCGATTCAGAGAGCGCCGGCTACGGGCGGGAGCCGTGCGCATCGATCTGCCGGAGGTAAGCGTAAGGCTCTCCCGTGAAGGGGAGATCGATATCCGGCCTATGCAGCGGCTCGATAGTCGTGAGATGGTGATGGATAGCATGCTGATGGCGGGTGAGGCAGTGGCCCGGTACGCCCTTTCGAGCGGGATCCCCATCCCATTTGCTACCCAGCCAAGTCCGGCCCAACCACAACAGGATGGGGGACTGGCCAGCATGTTTGCCTATCGTCGTCAGCTGAAGCCATCCCACATCACCACCCTGGAAGCGCCGCACGCCGGCCTGGGGCTGGAAGTCTACAGCCGTGCCACCAGCCCTCTGCGGCGCTACCTGGACCTGGTGACCCATCAACAGTTAAGGGCCCACCTGCGGGGGGATCCACTCCTCTCCCTGGAGATGATTTCGCAGCGGATCGCAGAGACGGAACGGGTAACCCGAGCGGTAAGGCGTGCCGAACGAGAATCGAATCTACACTGGAAATTGATTTATCTGCAACGCAACCCGGAATGGCGGGGACGAGGCGTGGTGGTGGAGGCAGATGATCGAAGGGTCACCGTGGTGATACCGGAACTGGCCATGGAAGCCCGCCTGAGACCTGGCCGGAAACCGCCACTGAACAGTGAACTGAGGTTGGCGGTGCGGGAGGTAGACCTGGCGGGGCAGGTGGCACGATTTCGATCGAAAGATCATCTTTGAAACGAGGCGGGTTTTTTTGGTACTGTGGTGCTTCTAAGAACCAGTTCCGGTGATATCAGGAGATCCATCATGCCAGAAGAGCAAGAACAAGAGAGTCAGAAAGCCGGCCACTCGGGTAGCAGTGGACTGCACAGTCCATCTGCCAATTTCACAGCTTTCTGTGAAGTGGAATTCGAACGGCGCAGAAACTCGGGCGAGCCGTTCGCTGAAGAGGAATATCGGGAAGCGATGGCGCTGACACTACGTCGCCTGCAGGCGCAGGAAGGAGAGGAAGAGATATGATTATTACTGATATCTCAGCGGAGAATGTCCTCAAATACAGGCGTCTGGAACTGCATGATCTGCCCGAGAGAGGCATCATCGCCATCGAAGGGGTGAATGAATCCGGCAAAAGTACCATCGGTGAAATCATCTGTTTTGCTCTGTTTGGGCGTACTTATTCCCTGGACAACGTGGGGCAGAGCAAGCTGATACGCTGGGATGAGCCGCGCTGCTCGGTCTCCATCCGCTTCCGTATCGGTAGTGACCATCAGTTTGAGATCGTCCGTATGCTCGATCGGGAGGGTAAGCAGGGGGCACGGCTGAGTCGGGTTGGAGAAGAGGAGCCCATCGCTCGGGGCACCGAGGCGGTGGATGATACCCTCTATGACCTGCTTGGTTTCGGCTACGATGAGTTCATCGAATCCTTCTATCTGGCGCAACGGGAGATATCCACCCCTCATCCCCACAGCCACGCGGTCAAAGCGATGGCGGGCCTGACGCATTTGGAGTATCTCAGTCACGAGTACGGTGAGGAGATCGCTGAGCAGCAGGCGGCAATCGAGGAAGGCCGGAGCGAGATTGAACAGGTAGATGTGGCAGTAACTGCAATCGTAATCGACCCTGACCACCTGCCCTCCTTGAACACGGAGTGTGAAACACTGCTGCAAGAGAGAGCCAGGATAGAGACAGTGGTGGATAAGCTGGAACAGGCCTCAACCACCTACCAGGACAACCTGCCGGAGGTTCGAGCGGCAGTGAGGAGTCGCAGTCGGAGCAAGGTGCTTTTGTATCTCTCGTTTCTCCTCTCTCTCGCCCTGTTGGGTGGCTGGTTTCTACTCGACCGGATGCCTGACAGCGAGTACAGCCTGACG
>JAUUYI010000028.1 GCA_030590525.1 Sedimenticola sp.
ACCGACAATTCGCTTCCGGTTACTCCCCACCCCGCCTCATGACGACGCAGTTACCTTCGGCTACCAGGCTGTGGTATACCTGGACACGGACTTCCACCGTACTGATGTAATGCCCTCACGGGCGTACATTAGGGTCGAATTCATTCGACCACCGAATCGGCTAAATGAGCCCGCCCCTTCTCCCTGAAGGAGAAGGGGCAATGAACTCAGAAACTTGAGGTAATAAAACAGCTATATCAGCATATTCAAATGCGTCTATATAACATCCACCACTTGCATCCGGGCCGGGAAAAGGACAGGATATATGTTCGTACCGGTGCCCCTGACTAAACGAACGACAGGGTATGAAGATGCCTTGGGCACCCGTCAATCATAACCGTCAAACAGCAGTATTCGCGTATGAATCCCACAGATCTGGATCCCGTTCGGGAGCACCTCGCCTCTCGCGTAATCGGACAACAAAAACTTATCGACAGCATGCTGGTCTGCCTGCTGAGCAATGGCCACCTGTTGGTGGAAGGCATGCCTGGCCTGGCCAAAACCACTGCGGTCAAGGCACTTTCAGAATCGATCGAAGGTGACTTTCACCGGATCCAGTTCACGCCTGACCTGCTCCCCTCCGACCTGATCGGCACCGACATCTACCGTCACGAGAAAGGGGAGTTCGAGTTCAGACCCGGCCCGCTGTTCCACAACGTCCTGCTGGCGGACGAGATCAACCGGGCCCCGGCCAAGGTGCAGTCAGCACTGCTGGAGGCCATGGGAGAATACCAGATCACTGTCGGTCAGCGGACCTACCCGCTACCGGAGCTCTTCATGGTACTGGCGACCCAGAACCCGATCGAGCAGGAGGGCACCTATCATCTGCCCGAGGCCCAGTTGGACCGTTTCCTGATGCAGGTATGGGTCGACTACCCCTCCCGGGACGAAGAGTTGCAGATTCTGGACCTGGACAGCCAGTTGCAGAAGAGCCCACCCCCTGATCCATCCCGCCGCCTCTCCCAGGCCCATCTGTTCGCCATGCGGCGAGACGTGGCAAACGTCTTCCTGGACCCGAAACTGAACAGCTATATCGTCGACCTCGTGCAGGCCACACGCAACCCGGCGGCCTACGATGACACCCTTGCCCGCTGGTGTCGTTTCGGGGCCTCCCCACGCGCCTCCATCGCACTGACCCGCTGTGCCCGTGCCCAGGCCTGGCTCGAAGGGGGAAAATTCGTATCACCCAGCCATATCCAGAAGGTGGCACCTGAGATCCTGCGTCACAGAATATTGCTCACCTTCGAGGCGGAGGCGGAAGGGGTCACCAACGACAACTTTGTCGCTCGCCTGCTGGATATGGTTGCTATCCCCTGAGCAGGTACTGAATCAATGGCGCTGTATCCCCGCCTGGATGACCTGCTGGAGCTAAGGCATCAGGCCCATACCCTGGGCGTGGCCTCTCACCACCTGGTCAGTTCCAGCTTCAGCGGTCTCTACGCTTCGGTTTTCCGCGGCACCGGCCTCGATTTCGAGGAGGTGCGGGAATACCGGGAAGGGGACGATGTACGCAACATGGACTGGAAGGTGACCGCCCGCACCAACAGCCCTCATCTCAAGATGTTCCGGGAGGAGCGAGAGCGTAGCGTGGTCCTCTGCGTGGACCAGGGCCCGCACATGAGCTTTGGTACCCGCGGCACCTTTAAATCGGTTCAGGCAGCACGGGCCGCCGCCCTGCTGGGCTGGGCGGCCAGCAGTCTCAACGATCGGGTCGGCGGACTGCTGTTCGGTGACGCCACCTCCGGGCCAAAGCACTTCCGCCCCACCAAGGATCGGCGGGCGCTGTGGCGCCTGCTGAAAGCGCTCACCCACGCCAGCGAAGGGGGCGAACCCACTCAGGATCCACTCCTCGGCGCCCTGCAACAAGCGGACAAGGGCACGGGCACCGGCAGCCTCATCTTCGTCATCGCCGACATGAACCGCGACGTGACCACCCTGGAATCGATCCTCGGACGACTGTGTCAGCAACATACCCTGGTACTGGTGCCTGTGGACGACCTGGCGGACCGGGAACTCCCGGACATTGGTCAGGCCACATTCACCGACTCAGAAGGGAACCTGGTGGAAATAGATACCACTGACGCCAAGGGGCGCAAGCTCTACCGGGAAGAGTGGCAGCGCAACCGCCAGACGTTGACCGGGGTAGCCAACCGCTTCGGTATCCCGTTGATCCCGGTAGAAACGGATCAGGACGTCCACAATTCACTGACGCGCGGCATGCGCTTCAGCGGCCGCACCAGGATCCTCCGCTGATGCCGGTGCAACTACGCGATATCCACGGCCTCGACCCGATCTCCTGGTGGCCACCGGCCACAGGCCTGTGGGTGGGGCTGCTGCTGGCAGTGCTGCTGCTGATTCTGCTGATACTGCTTGTTCGACACCTGGTTCTGTACCCACCGGGCAGCTGGCGCAGTGCTGCCCGATCTGCAGTACGGGAACTCCAGCGCAAGCGCAGTCAGCTCTCTCCCAAGGAGACCGTCAGCCAGCTCTCAGAGCTGTTACGCCGTATCTCCATGGCCCGTTTCGGGCGGGAGGGGCTGGCCAGCCTGACCGGCAAAGAGTGGCTCGAGTGGTTGCAGCAGTCAGATTCCAGTGGCTTTCCCTGGTCGGAAAAGGGGGCGATCCTGATCAACCTCCCTTATGCCCCGGACAACCAGAAGGTGGAGCCCGGTGAGATCGATGAGCTGGCAGGGGCCACCCTGGATCTGATCGGCAGCAGCCGCGAGGATGCCCGGCGTCAGAAACTACGATGGAAGGTAGCCAGCGATGTTTGAGTTTCACTGGCCCTGGATGGGTATGCTGCTGCTGTTGCCACTACTGGCCCATATGCTGTGGCCCCGCCTCCACCGCCCCGGGGAGGAGCAACCTATGGAGGGGCGTCGCACCACCCTGCTACACCCATCGATTCAGCTGCTGCAGAAGAGCTTTCACGGGAAACGCCCCGGAACTGCAATTGCCGGACAACTTCACGCCATCCTGCTGGGCGTGTTGTGGGTCGCCCTCACCCTGACGGCAATGCGTCCCCAGTGGCTCGAACCCTATACCGAGATCAAGACCGAAGGCTACGACCTGATGCTGGCAGTAGACACCTCCCGTTCCATGACTGCCCTCGATTTCAGCCGCGATGCGCGCCCGGTCAGCCGGATGGCCGTAGTCAAGGGCGTCATGGGCCGGTTCATCGAAAAACGGGCCGGCGACCGGGTCGGTCTGATCGTGTTTGGCAACCAGGCCTTCATACTCTCTCCCCTCACCTTTGACCTGCAGGCGGTACGTGGGATCCTGGACGATGTCGACCCTGGCATGGCCGGCAATGCCACCGCCATGGGGGATGCCATAGGCCTGTCGGTCAAGAAGCTGAGGGAGCGTCCGGAAGGCTCCCGGGTGCTGCTGCTGATCACCGATGGCGAGAACACCGCGGGACTGATCCCGCCACTGGAGGCGGCCCACCTGGCCACCCGCGAGGGGGTGAGGATCTATGCCATCGGCGTCGGCAGTAACAAGCAGGAGGTGATGGTTCGGGGCGTGGATGGCCAGTATCGCTCAGAAACGGATATCGGGCTGGATGAAGAGACCCTGAAACAGCTTGCCGAGCTGACCGGGGGTGCCTACTTCCGCGCCACCAACACCCGTGCCCTGGAGGAGATCTCACAACGCATCGACACGCTGGAGAAGACCGAATCGGAGAGCCATACCGTGCTCATCCCCCAGCCTCTCTACCGCTGGCCCCTGGGTGTCGCTCTGCTGATACTACTGGTACTCGGCCTGTTCCCCGAGGGACGCATACGCCTCCCCGGGAGGAGCGGTGCCAATGCCTGAGGCCAGTCTCCACTTTGCCTCACCCTGGTGGCTGCTCGGTCTGCTGCTGATCCTGCCGGTGGGGGCCTGGCTGCGCCGCAGCATGGTCTATGGCAACATCGCGCGCATCAACCGCTATGCAGATGCCCATCTGCTACCCCATCTGACCGGCAGCCGGGAACTCAGGCCCCAGGAGCGCTGGCGCCGTTTCATCCGCTGGGCACTACTCTGGACGTTACTGATGATCGCCATGGCGGGCCCACGCTGGGACTACTCCGAGGTACAGATGTTCACCCCCGGCTCCGACCTGGTGGTCCTGCTCGACATCTCCCGTTCCATGGATGTAGCGGATGTCAGGCCCTCCCGCCTGACCCGGGCCAAGCAGGAGATAGAAGATCTGATCAATCAGAACAGGGGAGTGGTACGCCTCGGCCTCATAGCCTTCGCCTCAGTGGCCCACGTGGTGGCCCCCATCACCGATGACAGCCAGACGATACGGGCGATTCTGCCTGCCATCGATAGTGACCTGGTACGGCTGCAGGGCAGCCGCCTGGGTCAGGCGCTGGAGCGTGCCCAAAGCCTGTTTGCCGGGCAGCCGGAAAAGAGCCAGCACAGCCTGCTGCTGATCTCCGACGGGGATTTCGCCGACAATCGCAAGGCACTGAAGAAGCAGATCCAGCAGCTGGCGGAAGATGGCGTGCACCTCTACATCCTGGGTGTGGGCACCAGCGGCGGAGGTCCAGTCCCAGGCCATGTCGGCCGGTTCCTCACCGACAGCCGAAACCAGCTGGTGGAATCCCGACTCGATGAGGAGGAGTTGAAGCGGCTGGCCAAACTGGGTAATGGCATTTACCTGAGTGCCGATTTCCGGGATCAGGATACCGGTCAGATCCTGGAACTGGCGACAACCGGCGGTAGCGCCCACTCCTCTGAGGAGGAGAGAGTCCGGGTCTGGAACGAACGCTTCTACTGGCTGGTGCTGGCGGTCATGCTGTTGCTACTGGCCACTTTCCGGAAACATCTACCCGCCCCACGAGGAGAAGCAGAATGAGGCAGACACCCCCTATCTGGTTATCCGCCCTCGCCCTGCTCCTGTGGAGCGGTGCGGGCAGCGCCGCAGTGAACTGGCTCGAAAACAGTGAGCAGGCCGGTAAACGCCTGTTTGATCAGGGGGCCTATGCAGAGGCCGCTGACACCTTCAGAGATAACTACCACCGGGGTATTGCGCTCTATCGTGCCGACGCGTATGCCGACGCCGCCAAGGCATTCGAGCGAGTCGAACGGGAGTCTGTGAAACTGGATGCCCGCTACAATCTGGGCAACGCCCGCTTCCAGCAGGGGGACTTCGAGGGCGCCATCCTGGCCTATGAGGAGGTACTGGAGCAGGAACCCGGCAACGAGGATGCCCGCTACAACGAGGGACTGGCCAAGGCGATGCTGGCTGAGACCGATCCCGAGGCACTGGCCCGCCTGGAGGAGGAAAAGCAGAAAAAAGAAGAAGAGGAAAAACAGCAGGAGAAAGAGCAGCAGAAGGAACAGGAGCAATCGGAGGAGGAACAACAGTCCGAACAGCAGGAATCGGAGCAGCAAGAGTCCGGCGAGCAGGAACAGGAACAGGAATCAGAGTCCGGCGAACAGGAGTCCGAAGAACAGCAATCCGGGGAGCAGCAACAAGAGCAGGAGTCCGAGTCCGGCGAACAGGAGTCCGAGCAGCAGCAGTCCGGTGGCGAGCAACAACAGGATTCCCAGTCCGGCGACCAGGAGTCGGACGAGCAGCAGTCCGAAGGCGACTCCCAGGACGAGCAGCAGGGTAAACGTGAAGGGGAGTCCGACAGCGAGGGCGAGTCCCAGGATGAGCAGCAAGGCGATTCGGGCGACGAGGAGTCTGAACAGCGGGACGAGCAGCTGGAGGGGGAGGAAAAGCCGGAGAGCGAACAGAGAGGCGAAGGGGGTGACGAGGAGAAAAAACCCCAGAGCGAGGGAGACCTGGAGCAGGCCGATCAGGGAGACGAGGGAGATCAGTCAGAGCAGGAGCAAGAAGGCGAAGGAGATCAGTCACAGCAGGCGCAAGGAGACGAAGGAGATCAGTCACAGCAGGAGCAAGGAGACGAAGGAGACCAGTCACAGCAGGAGCAGGGAAAGCGTGGTGAGGAACCGAAGAGCGAACAACAGGCCGGCGGCGGCGATGAGGAAGAGATAGAGCAGGCCGCAGGCGAGAAGGAGAGTGAGCAGAAGGGAGAAGGAGGCGAACCCGAGGAACCCGGCGAAGGGAAACCGGGCAAACAGGATCAGACCGCAGAGCCAGAGCGGGGTGAGCTGCCCCCACCCGAAGAGCTACTCCAACCTGGTAAGGGTACCGAGGCGGTGGAGCAGTTCGACCAACAGGGTGAGGCCCTGGACCAGGATGCGCTGGAGCGGGGGGACAAAGCCATGCCGGAGGGTGAAGGCAAAGGGAACGACGCCAGCGCCCTGCTGATGGAGCGATGGCTGGAACAGACAGAGGGTAACCCCGCATTCCTGCTGCGGAACCAATTCCTGCTGGAGGAGCAGCGCCTGATACAGCAGCAGGGAAAACCACTGCGGGAACCCCGACCCTGGTAGGAGAATGAGAGATGATTAAGAGACAACATCGTCAGCTCGCCGGAATACCCTGGCGGTGGATCTGCCTGGGGCTGTTGTCCCTGTTTGTCACCAATCTGCTGGCCCAGAACTACTACCCAGGCACCACCTACGGTCAGCAGTATCCGCAACCGGGTTACGATCAGCCAGCGCAGGGCTACGGGCAACCTGCCCAGGCACCTGCCTATAGCCCCACCCAACCCTATGGCCCGGGCTATGAACAACCCGCATATAAACCGGCCCGGCCCTACGGCCAGGGCTATGGACAACCGCCCCAGCAACCCGCCTACACCCCACCCCGGCAGCAGCCTTACGGACAACAGAGCTACACCCAGCCCTATGGACAGGGCTACCGGCAGCCAGCCCAGACACCCGCCTATGGCTCGCAACAACCCTATGGACAGCAGGGCTATGGTCAGCCGGCACAACAGCAGAGCTGGCCGCAGCAGCCGGCCACCAGCCCCCGGCAGAGCACCACAGCGACCAGCATCCGCGATGCCCCCCGGGTAGAAGTGCTGGTTTCCGACTCCCACCCCTATGCCCAGCAGTCGGTGGTCCTCACCCTGCGGGTTATCAGCAGCAGCAACCTCAGCACCGCGCAACCCGAGCTGAATCGAACGGGGGATTTCGTCCTCAATAAACTGGACGGCCCGGTAGCCAGCATGACAAACATCAACGGCCGCCGGGAGATCGCGAATGAGTACCACTACGCCCTCACCCCCCTTCAGGCAGGCACCATAAGCATCCCCCGGGTGCAGGTGAAAGGCACCATGGCAGACAGTTACAGCACTGCCTTTGAGGTACTCTCCCCCGACCCGATTCGGCTCGATGTACAGCCGATAGAGCCAGGGGTGCAACCCTGGCTGCCGCTGCACAGCCTGTCAATCCAGTCCTATCTGCAGAATGCGGAAAAACCGGAAGCGGGAAAGCCAATCAATCTGGTGGTGGAAGTCTCTGCTGTCGGCGCCACGGGCGGTCAACTCCCGTCGATGGAGAAGCGGCTCAAGGCAACCCACGATTTCCACATCTACCGGGATAAATCGGAGATCGAGGGAAAGATCTCTTCAGACGGGCAGTTTCTGCTCGGACGCCGCAACGAAGTCTATACCCTGGTCCCCCTGCATGGTGGCAAGGTGCAGATTCCGGAACTGCAGATCCAATGGTGGAACGTGGACAGCGGTATGGCAGAGACCTCCACCGTGCCCATACGCCAACTGATAGCCAAGGGCGAACCGGGCACAGCCACCGGCGAGATAGCCGACCTGTTTCCTGGCGCCACTTCGCTGATACTCTGGGTCCCACTGGTGGCGGTGTTTACCGTCACCATTGGTTTCTGGATGCTGGCCTGGCTACGCCACAAACGGTTCATGCAGGTGGTGGAAGAGGAGGTCAGTGTGGTGGCCCGCCTCACTGCCGGCCGGATCCGCGCCTTCCTGCTCTGGACCGCCCCCATCCGGCGATTGCAGAGGCTTCGGCAGATCTTCGTCAGCGCCCTGCCCCACTCTTACCGGCTGTGGTTCTGTGTGCGGGTGGTGGATGGGGAAAAAGATCCGGATGTGTGGGCCTATATGTTGAAGTTTCTGGCGAACAAGCATCTGGGCATCCCGGCCTTGCCACTGCAGGAACTGGGGGAACGGCTCTCCGACATCCACCCCCGTTCGGATCGTGCCATCATGCGAAATCTGATGCGGGAACTGGAAGCATCACTCTATAGCGATGGAAAGATCGATTTCGAAGTATGGAAAGCGCGTTTCCGGGAACAGCTCAAACCGGGTTGGCTCCCCTTCTCAGGTGGAGGAACGGCACCCGGCAGGGCATCCCGTCACCCACTCCCGGAGCTGAATCCGGACGCGTCCAGAGGCTGAGAGTCAGAAGCCAGAAGCCAGAAGCGTAGTTTGGGCGGAGCCTGATCGGAGTTCCGGGGGAACGGTGCCCTTGCCCCCTTTACATCATCGTAGGATGGGCAAAGCGCAGCGTGCCCATCAATATCCACGCCGCCTATCCCGGTGATGGGCACGGCGCTTCGCGCCTTTGCCCATCCTACGCAACTAACTAATCCTCCGGGTCATCCAGACGGAAACCCACCTTCAGCACTACCTGCCAGTGGGCCACCTTACCATCCACGATGTGGCCCCGGGTCTCCTGTACCTCGAACCACTCCATGTTGTGGATGCTTTCTGAGGCCCGGGCTATGGCATTCTCGATCGCCTTGTCACTACTCTCGGTCGAGGAGCCTGCCAGCTCCACTTTCTTGTAGATATGCGCACTCATTCAGTTTCACTCCTGTTGGGCACCACCACGATTTGAGCAATCGCGATCAATACTATAATGTGGAACACCATCTTAGCAGGAATGAAAAGGTGTACAGTATGGACATCGATCTTGCGGACGTCACCCAGACACTGGATGAGGAGGGATTACAGAAGCTGGAGCAGCGATTCCGCCAGCGGGAGGGGGGTCGTGTCAGCCCATATCAACCGGGACAAATCCTACTTGATCCTGCTGAATACAATCCGAAAAAAACCCACTCCCGAGACCTCCTGGCCATACTCTGGTACCTGAACCTGCATGGTGAGCTGGTCGGGCTCTGAGGTCCGTGGAAATAATAATAAAATGTCTGCTGAACCCATGAACGATTACAAAAGCCCGTACCAGAAAATAAGCCCCGACATCACCTGTATCGAGACTAACTATCAGCGGGTCGGGCTCGCCTGCTGCTACCTGCTCCAGGAGGGGGACAGCGCTGCCCTGATCGATACCGGCACCCCGCATACGATACCGACGATCATGGCGCTTCTGCAACAGCGCGATCTGCGACCCGAGCAGGTGCAGTATGTGATTCCGACCCATGTCCACCTGGATCACGCCGGCGGCGCCGGTCAGCTGATGCAACAGCTCCCGGAAGCCCGACTGGTGGTACACCCATTCGGCGCCCGTCATATGATCGACCCTGCCCGACTCGCAGCCGGCGCCACCGCTGTCTATGGTGAAGAGCAGTTCACGCGGGATTTCGGGGTCCTGGAACCGATAGATCCCGGGCGGGTGATCGAGGCGGAGGATGGACTGACCCTCGACCTGAATGGCCGGCAGCTGCACTGCCTGGACACACCCGGGCATGCCCGACACCACATCTGCATCTGGGACCAGCAGAGCAGGGGGTTTTTTACCGGGGACACATTTGGTATCGCCTATCAGGAGCTGACCACTGCCAGGGGCCCTTTCATGCTGCTGCCCTCGACCCCCGTCCAGTTCGATCCGCTCGCCTGGCACAACACCCTCGCCCGTCTGATGGCGTTCGAACCGGAGCGAATGTATCTGACGCACTACTGTGCCGTAGAGCACCCGGCGGCTTTGGTGGGTTCACTGCACCGGGCAATCGATGCCTATGTGGAGATCGCCCACGCCTGCAGCGCTACAGAGCCACGCTTACCACTACTCAGGCAGCGCCTGCGGGAACTCTACCTGGAGCAACTGCGCCAGCATGGGTGCGTCCTGCCAGAGAAAGAGATCGACCGGCTGCTGGCGCTGGATACCGAACTGTGCGCCCAGGGACTGGATGTGTGGCTTAGTAAAACAGTGTAACTCTATGCTCAGTGGTCAAATCTGTATCACTGATGCTTGTTCCAGGACTGGAACCCAAACCATAATGTATCTGAGTCGTTGCCACTTCACTCCAGCGAAACTGTGCGGTATATTTGTGGAGCACAGGCTTTCTAGCCGAACTTGGCCTGAGCGATGGCGAAACTCCCCTGCTGCGCACTTGGTGGTGGCGCCTACTCGGGTCGTAGCCGTCTCCGCTGAAACGAAAAGAGCCCCGCAGCGGCGGCCGCTGCGGGGCTCCCAAGGCCCGGGAAGGCAGTGGATCTCAGGCCTTGCGCGCCCCCCTGCGCCGGTAGCCGAGTCCGGCCAGGCCAAGACCCAGCAGCGCCAGGGTGGTGGGCTCGGGGACGCTACCACCATCGTCAGCCAGTCCGGCGACGCCAACGGTAAAGCCGTGCCAGTTCTCGGTGGTGTCGGTGAAGATTATCGAGTCGAACTCACCCGTCAGGCGGATGATCCCGTGCAGTTCACCGCTGCCGAAGAAACCGGTGTTGTCCGCGTTGGGAATGAAACTGCCGAGTCCCCAGAAACCTCGACCGGAGCTGATGAAATCGAGGACATCGTCGCCGAAGTCGACCACGTTCCCATTCCAGCTGGTCAGCGCCAGATAGGGGTCCAGAACCGTCTCCGAGAAGGTGATGGTCTTGGAGCCACCTACATTCAGGGCGACGAGTTCGGCGGCCGGAGGGGCGTTTTCGACCACGCCGGAGGTGTAGGGTGCGGGTGTTCCTTCGGTCCAATAGTTGGTGCCGGAACCCGTCTGCACGAAGGAGTAGGCGCCGCTGTAGGTGACGCCTACGGTGCCGTCCGCGGTAGTGATCTGACCATTTGCGCCAGAAGCCGTTGTCCCTGTCCAGTCGGCCCAGGAGACCACAATAGCACTGGCCTGTGCGGAAATGCCAAGACCCAGCAGCAGCGCCGCAACTTTCAAAGATTTCGATTTCATACCCAATTCCTCTTGACCTGGTGATAAAAAGTTTATCTGCTGCAAATTCTTTTGCAAAAACAGTGCCATTTTTTCAACATATTGTTTTTCATTTAAAAATAATATTTTTCGGCGTGGCGGGAGATTGTTATTGTAAAAATAACTGACGGTTATGGGGGTCAGGTCTTGTATTACGGCAAGCAGGCCGGTAACTTTTCCCTATAGTTAAGAGCACGTAGAACCGAATATCCCGGTGCATTTTATCATGCGACCTTGAGATGCGACCCAAGAGTGGGTGATTACACCATGAAGAAAATTGCAGAACACTTTGGCGCCCACTATCTCGATTGTGAACGGTGTTGTACAGTTATTTGAAGAAAATGCTTGATTGCAAGACCCGACCCAATTTTTGTTGCTCTTGATCCTGCTTTTAAGTCCTCGGTCCTCGATCCTTGGTCCTGTCTTTCCTGCTTTTATCCGGTACCGGATCATACCCCCCCTCGTGAAACGGGTGGCAGCGGGAGACCCTTTTTGCCCCCATCCAGAGACCACGCAGAGACCCGAACCGCTCTATCGCCTCCTGGGTGTAGGCGGAGCAACTGGGGTAATAACGGCAGTTGTTACCCAGGAACGGGCTGATCAGCAATGCGTAACCCCGGATTATAAGCATCAGCAGGCGCTTCATGGCTCGTCCCCCATTCCCTGTTTCCCGCTGCAGCGGGCACAGCGCCCCGTCACCTCGACCACCTGCGAGCAGGGCTGAAAGCCGACCCTCCGGAGCGCCGTCTTCAGCTCCTGCTCCAGCGCATCGTCCTCCAGTTCCCACACCTGACCACACTCATCACAGATCAGAAACTGGCCGGCATGGGGATGATCCGGATGGGCGCAGCCAATGAAAGCGTTGATGGACTCCAGCCGGTGAATCAACCCCTGCTGCTGCAGGAACTCAAGCGCCCGAGAGACCATCGGTGGTTTGGCCCCCGGCACCGTCTCTGCCAGTTGCTCCAGCACCTGATAAGCACCCATCGGACCTGGCCGGAGACAGAGGATCTCCAGAACCTTCCGACGCCGTGGCGTCAACCGCACACCGCGGACGTTGCACAACCGTTCCGCCTGCCGCAATATCTCGGTCACCGACGCATCGACCCCCGACGTCTTCATCCCGCCTCGCCCCCCCC
>JAUUYI010000137.1 GCA_030590525.1 Sedimenticola sp.
GATATGATCACCATCGATCTGCGTCGGCAGCGTCAGGCTCATATCGGTGACCGGGTGACACTCTGGGGGCGGGGGTTACCCGCCGATGAGATCGCCCGGGCCGCCGGCACCATCGCCTACGAACTCTTCTGTGGCGTCACCGCCCGGGTCGATTTTCAGGAGATCTGAAACTTCGCACATCGAAGGGCCTGAAAATGAGTTCACATGTGAAATAAAAATAGAAAAATCAAAATCTTAAAAATGTTATCGCGCAAAGACGCAAAGACGCACCAGGAAAAACAAAACCTTTCCTGATTACCTACGTGTCTAAGCTATGCTCCAAGGCAAGGGGTAGCCTGGACGCCGTAGGGGGGATAAGCGTAGCGCATCCACCATTCTGGGCGTTGCGGCATGTGGTCAGACCACATCGAAACAGCAATGCGTTCATGATAGCTGCCAATGCAAGGAGCAAAGAGCAGAATCAGACAGCAATCATTCTTGTTTCCTGGTTTTCCTCTGCGCCTTTGCGTCTTTGCGCGAGAATGTTTTTGACTTTAAAGGTTTTGATTTTCGTCTTTAAAGTAAGTTAAGAGCGATTCAGGGGTTTGGTAGAGAGGATTAATGGCGGCTTCGAGAAAAGCGGGGAAGGTGGTCTACACCTGCAGCAGTTGCGGCGGGCAGTTTCCCAAGTGGGTGGGGCAGTGCCCGGAGTGCAAGGCATGGAATACCCTGGAGGAGGGGATTCAGGTGAAGACTACGGCGCCCAACCCCCGTTTTTCCGGCTATGCCGGGGAGGCCAACCGTAATTGTGTCCGCACCCTGGCAGAGGTGGGTGCAGAGGTGCAGAGTGGTACCCCTACCGGCATGGGGGAACTGGACCGGGTGCTGGGTGGCGGGCTGGTGGCGGGCTCCGTGGTGCTGATCGGTGGTGATCCCGGTATCGGTAAGTCCACCTTACTGATACAGACCATGGCCCGGCTTTCTGACTCGCTCCCGACCCTCTATATCAGCGGCGAAGAGTCGCCGGCACAGATCAGCCTGCGGGCCCGGCGGCTCGATCTCTCCTGCGACCGTTTGCGGCTGCTGGCGGAGACCGGCGTGGAGCGGATCCTGGCGCTGGCCCGCGAAGAGTCCCCTGCGGTGATGGTGGTGGACTCGATTCAGACCATCTATACCGAACAGCTGCAGTCGGCACCGGGATCGGTGGCGCAGGTGCGGGAATCTGCAGCCCAGCTGGTGCGTTTTGCCAAGCAACGGGGCACCGCTATCTTTCTGGTGGGGCACGTTACCAAAGAGGGGGCCCTGGCCGGCCCCCGGGTGCTGGAGCACATGGTGGATACGGTGCTCTATTTCGAAGGGGAGGCAGGCAGCCAGTTCCGTCTGATCCGCACCATCAAGAACCGTTTCGGGGCGGTGAATGAGCTGGGGGTGTTCGCCATGACCGACAAGGGGCTGAAGGAGGTGAGCAACCCTTCCGCCATCTTTCTCTCTCGCCACGACGAAGATGTCTCTGGCAGCGCCATTCTGGTGACCCGGGAGGGGAGCCGGCCGCTGCTGGTAGAGGTGCAGGCGCTGGTGGACGAGAGTCCTCTGGCCAATCCGCGGCGGGTGGCGCTGGGGCTGGATCAGAACCGCCTCGCCATGCTGCTGGCCGTGCTGCACCGGCACTGTGGTGTCGCCATGTACGATCAAGACGTCTATGTCAACGTGGTGGGCGGGGTGCGCATCACCGAAACCGCAGCCGATCTGCCGGTGCTGCTGGCAGTGCTCTCCAGCTTTCGTGACCGGCCGGTGCCGAAGCGGCTGGCCGCCTTTGGAGAGGTCGGGCTGGCGGGAGAGATCCGGCCGGTACCCAGTGGACAGGAACGGTTGAGGGAGGCGGCCAAGCATGGCTTCGAACGCGCTATCGTGCCCCGGGCCAATGCGCCAAAGCGGCCGATCAAGGGGCTGGATGTGATCGTGATTGATCGTCTTTCCGAGGTATTGGATATATTTTGAGGACCAGGGACCAGGGGCCAGGGGCCAAGGGCCAGGGGCCAAGGACCAAGGACCAAGGACCAAGGACCAAGGACCAAGGACCAAGGACCAGGGACCAAGGACCAAGGACCAAGGACCAAGGACCAAGGACCAAGGACCAAGGACCAAGGACCGAGAAGAGAGGAGAGAGGAGAGAGGGTCAAGACGGTGAAAATAGCGATGTTTTGTTCATTTGAGTCTTTTCCTGCCGCGGTCCCAGGCCCTGGCTCCTCGGCTCTGTTTTTTTTCCTTGGTCCTTGGTCCTTGGTCCTTGGTCCTGCCTTATGAGGCTTATCGTTGGCCTGGGAAACCCTGGCCCCCAGTATGAAGGGACCCGGCATAACGCGGGTTTCTGGTTCGTCGATCTGCTGGCGCGGCGGCATGACGGGGTGTTCAGGAGTGAGCCCCGTTTTCATGCTCAGACCTGCCGTATCCGCGTTGGTGGGCAGGCGTGCTGGTTGCTCAAGCCCATCACCTTCATGAATCGCAGTGGTCAGTCTGTATCCAGCCTGGCGCGCTATTTCCGTATCCCCCCTGAAGAGATCCTGGTGGCCCACGATGAGCTGGACCTGCCGGCGGGCACTGTGCGCCTGAAGAAGGGTGGCGGCCCTGCCGGCCACAATGGTCTGCGAGACATCATCAGCGCCCTTGGAAGCCGGGAGTTCTGGCGTCTGCGTATTGGTATCGACCGTCCTGCCGACAGCCGGCAGGTGGTGGACTATGTGCTGGGGCGCCCCTCCAGGGCAGATGACGAAGCGATCGACGATGCCATCGACCAGGGGGAGGGTGTGGTGCCGGAGATTCTGGCGGGCGAGTTTCAGCGGGCCATGAACCGGCTGCATGTCAGAGGACAGAGGACAGAAGACAGGGGGCAGGGGTAGTCGTAGGTTGGAGTGAGGGACAAATCCCAACATGGTTGGGTTGGCGACGTGGGCCATTTCCTGGCTCCCACGCTCTGCGTGGGAACCAGTAAAACCTGGAGCGATCCCATTCTGTCTTCTGTCTTCTAACTTCTTCCCTCCGCACAAAAAAACCCCTGGCAGCCAACGGCCACCGGGGTTTCTCTGTCCACCTGCTGTAGAACGCGGGGTTACAGCTTCCAGCCGAAGGCGATGCCGAACTCGTCCTGATACATCTTGTTGCTCGCCTCGCCACCGCCGAGCCAGTCTGGGCGTGCCTCCCTCGTCCGGGGTGGTTTCAGCATGCCACCTTTAGGGCCCGCTTAAAATTGATGCGAGTAGCCGATCTGGAGATCGTTCTGGTGCATTCGAACGTGACCGGTCTGGGGGCCGGTGAGGGTGCTGGTCCCCTGTATGGTGTTCTTGAACGCATGGGTGTAGGCGACGTTGAGCGCGCTCTGATCGTTAAAGCGATAGGTGAGGCCGGCTGACAGGTGATTCTGGATGGTGGCCGGTGCCAGGATGTTGAACAGGGTGTTATCGTTATCCCAGGGTTCGTCACCGTGGCTGTAGCCGGTGCGTACCGTCAATTTACTGTTGTATTGATACTGCAGCGCAACGCTGAATACGTCCACGTCGTCCCAGCCAAAGCCCATTCCATCGTCGCTGCCCAGCAGGTGTTTACCTGACTGCAGGTCAGCCATCGATACATTGTTATCGTTGTTCAATGCGTCGATGTCGCCGTAGTAAATGCGTTTGTAATCCCCCAACAAGGTCAGTTGCGGGGTTAGCTTGACCGACACCCCTACATTCAGGATGGGGGGAATATCGAACTCGCCACCGTCGGCAAACAGGCCCTCGTAGTCATCGAAATCGCTCATCCATAGCTTGGACTGATAGGAAACGCCCACATCCAGACGCTTGTGCAGGGAACCGAGCCAGCCGGCCCGCACCCCGCCACCGTATGAATATTCGTAGCCATTGTTGGTGAGGTTGCCGGGAGATGCGGAGAACATCTTGAAGGGCTGCAGTCCCCTCGCCTTGATTCTTTGTGCCGCCACCATGGGGGTGATACCAATGGCGTGATTTGGTGTCAGCTGCCGCGAATAGGTGAATCCCAGCAACAGCTGAGCAAAATCGATACCCGTGGGCTCGCTCGCTTCGAATGGGGTCCCCGGCCTGCCAAAGTTCTTGAAGGTTGCGGTGTCATATTCGGTGTTCATGCCGCCGTTGCCGATCAGCGCGATGCCGAGCGAGCTTTTTTCGTCCAACGCATGGCTGTAACCGAAACCGGGAATAAAAAAGATGTCGTTGTCACTGCTTTCGGTGCCTTTCGGGATTGGTTCACTGCCGGGAGGGGCGCCCGGGATTTTGTTTGCCTTGTACTCGCGGTTTGGCATAAAGAAGTCCATTTCGGCGTCGAGGCGCGTACCTAACCTTACCAGTCCGGCCGGATTGTTGAACACCGACAGTGTATCCTGGGGCAGTGCCGAGCCCGCGCCGGCCATAGCTTTGGATGTCGTGCCGATTCCATGGGGCATGTAACCATTGGTGGCCCAGGCGGTGGGCGCAATCAGGGATGCCACGGCGATAGCCGCCAGTTTTTTTCTGAAGTTCATCTGTTGTAACTCTCCTCCCGGCAGTATCGCTGGGCGATCTGACGGTAAATTGCTATCTGTTGTTTTGAAGCTTTCATTTTATATATCGACAACGGAATCCTTCACTGCGGCCGTTTCCTGGCCAAACGTCTTTGAAAGTGATCACGTGCGGGCTTCAGGCCCTTCTGTAGCAAAATATTCCGGACTGTGCCTGACTTTTGGTTACCGGATTTGTTGCTTTCTTATCTTATTGTTGTTTTGTAACAAAAATCAGCACGCTCATAGTGAGTCAGTCAACCCCCGGTGTCAAGGGTATATCGGCCGCAGGTGCTTAATTTTATGTAGTATTCGTCTATCCACGAGGGAATATCAGTATGTGGTTTATTTCTACTATCCACTGCTTTTTGTCTCTTTTTCGAGTCGCTCTCGGGCTGATTCATTGAGATGGCGCATCTTTTTCGCATCCAGGTTGGAAAGTGGTTGACAGCCACCGGGTGCTACAGCAGAATACCGGGCTCTGCGGAGGGGTTCCCGAGTGGCCAAAGGGATCAGACTGTAAATCTGACGGCTCAGCCTTCGGAGGTTCGAATCCTCCCCCCTCCACCATAATGCGTGCTTTGGTCATGCTGTTGGTCGGGTGTTGTGGTGACCCGCGGGTGTGGTTCAACGGTAGAACCTCAGCCTTCCAAGCTGATGATGTGGGTTCGATTCCCATCACCCGCTCCAGGTGAGAAGTAAGGGGGTTGAGAGTTTCCGGACTGAGTCTGTTTTGTCCTCGGTCCCCGGCCCACGATCCTGCTTTCAAGGCCCATGTAGCTCAGTTGGTAGAGCACACCCTTGGTAAGGGTGAGGTCAGCAGTTCGAATCTGCTCATGGGCTCCATGTTATAGTGTATGGTTGGTGGCGTGCGTCGCATGCGCGCGAATTAGTCGTTACTTTAAGAGATTTTACCTAGGCTTTAAGAAACTCTCGGAGATTAAACAAAATGTCCAAGGAAAAATTTGAACGCACAAAGCCGCATGTAAATGTCGGCACAATCGGTCACGTGGACCACGGCAAGACCACGCTGACGGCGGCGATCACGAAGGTGATGGCAGAGCAGCGAGGCGGTGAGTTCAAAGACTACGCAGACATTGACAATGCCCCTGAGGAGCGGGAGCGTGGCATTACCATTGCTACGGCGCATGTGGAGTATGAGTCGGAGAACCGGCACTACGCCCACGTTGACTGCCCGGGACATGCGGACTACGTGAAGAACATGATCACGGGAGCGGCGCAGATGGACGGCGCAATCCTGGTGGTATCGGCGGCGGACGGCCCGATGCCACAGACCCGTGAGCACATTCTGCTGTCACGCCAGGTCGGTGTGCCCTACATCCTTGTGTACATGAACAAGGCTGACATGGTGGATGACGAAGAGCTGCTGGAGCTGGTGGAGATGGAGATCCGCGAGTTGCTGGACCAGTACGAATTTCCGGGTGACGATACGCCGATTATCATTGGCTCGGCGCTGAAGGCGCTGGAGGGCGACAAGTCGGAGCTCGGTGAGCAATCGATCATCAAGCTGGTCGAGGCGATGGACGATTACATTCCGGAGCCGGAGCGAGACACGGAGAAGCCGTTTCTGATGCCGATCGAGGATGTGTTCTCGATCTCGGGTCGGGGCACGGTGGTGACGGGCCGGATAGAGCGGGGCATCGTGCACATAGGTGACGAGATCGAGATTGTGGGTATCC
>JAUUYI010000089.1 GCA_030590525.1 Sedimenticola sp.
GCATCGTCGTATAGAGCGCTATACGCACCGCCCAGGCCAGCATAGGGTTGCTGTGCCTGTCACAAGACTTCAACACCCGCCGCGCTTCCCGCCAGGAAAGTCTGCGATTACGCCCGGCATGCGGACTTGGCCTTCGAATACTGGCAACGGGATTGTAGATCACCCCCAATCGCCACTCCTTTATCGCCACCGTGTACAGGTGCCCGAGCAATGCAAGTTCCAGGCGAACAGTGGAGGCGCTCTTACCCTCAGCGAGACGGCTATCCCGGAAATCCGCAACAATATCCGGAGACAATGCTGCCATTGAGTATCGCCCAAGGTGCTCTTTCAATACCTTGGCTCTCATTTTCTCACTCTTTTGGGTCGAGGGCCGCTTGCCAGGCGATACCTCCGCCAGGTATCTCTCCAATGCGCCACTGATGGTCATGGATTCTGAAGGTGAGCGCTGAATGTGGACGCCACGAACCATTTCGTCTTCGGTGCGTCGTGCCCAGTCTTCAGCATCGCGCTTGGTTCGAAAGGATTTGGCGAGTGTGGGTCAGCCTTTGCGGCGTATAACCGCCTTCCAGGCCTTGGAGGGAGCTCTGACGATTGTAGCCATAGGTACACCTGCTTCCGCCGCTTCAGTGTACCTATATTGTACCTGCTGGAGATATTACTGGATAGGAGATCTCCTAACCTATTGATTTAATTGGTAGGCCGTACAGGAGTCGAACCTGTGACCAATGGATTAAAAATCCACTGCTCTACCAACTGAGCTAACGGCCCAAACGGGGGGAAACGCGGAATTATACCGAACCATACCCTCTAGTCAATTACTGCTGCCTCCAGATTGCATAACCGCACGATCGACAATCGTGCCCGTAACCGTCAATGGACTCAACTTACCGTACTCAAATAGCCCTGCCATTATCCCCAGGCGATAAACTGATACCTGATTTGGTTTGCCTGCCTGATTCCACTCTGTCAGATTATATAAAGATCAAAGATTGCAAAATCTGTAGGTTGGGCTGAGTCTGCGAAGTTGCGTAGGATGGGCAAAGGCGCGAAGCGCCGTGCCCATCACTGGGGGGTAGGCGCTGCGGGTTTTGATGGGCACGCTGCGCTTTGCCCATCCTACGATGATGCAAAGAGAGCAATGCCATGAAATTCAACCGTTTTCAGAGGTGAGCTGAATAGTTACGATTATACAAAGATCAAAAGATTGCAAAGTAGAACTTAGATATAGGACTTATTGGGTCATATCCAATTCAGCAGGCGAGTGCTCCTGCTTCATCGCATGCGCAAATTCACGGCCATTGCGTACACAATCGGAGAGAGAGATGCCATCCAGCCAGTTGGCCCGGGCATACAAGCCCTCCTGCGCGTCCAGTATGCGCCGGATCCGGCCCAGCAGTTCACCATATCCCAGCTTGTACTGGGGAATGGCGTGTCGCCATCTCTGCACTCGAACCAGCACGGGATCTCCCTGAATATCCAGTATCGGCCGGATCTCTTCCAGCACCTGAGCCACGAGTTCCCTTTCATCCATCTCTGGAACCCCTGGGTTGCGGGCACCACCGATGAACGAGGTGAGCAGTACATGGTCCTGCGGGGCACGTCCCGGAAACAGGGTGGAGGAGAACAGCGTTCCCAGGGTCTTCATGCCCTCCCGCCCCGGTACCAGGAATCCAAAACCGTCCAGCGGATGTCCGACCTGGTGGCGTTCGAACC
Organism: Sedimenticola sp.; assembly: GCA_030590525.1. GTDB lineage: Bacteria > Pseudomonadota > Gammaproteobacteria > Chromatiales > Chromatiaceae > JAUXBK01. The sequence continues at coordinate 1,714 of JAUUYI010000089.1, forward strand.
CCAGCGCCACGGAGGCAATCGGTGGATACTCGATCGCACTCAGGGCTTCCGCCAGCGGCGCAGAGACGGATTTCATCAGCTGCGATGCCCGGTGCGCCGGCAACGCCAGCACCACCCGGCGGGCGGATACGGGATCGCCATCCCCTGCCAGCTCCAGGCTCCAACCCTCCTGCTGCCGATTCAGTGCGGCCACGCCTTTCCCCACCTGCACGGCGTCGCCAAGGCGACTGGCCACAGCCTTTGGAAGCGCCTCCATACCGGCGGTAAAACTGATCATCCGCCCTGAGGGGGCCGGTCCGGAACGACCACCTGTCAGCAACCGGAACAGGGCACCGACGAACAGCGAGCGATACTGAGCCTCCAGCGCATAGATCTTGCGGGTTGCAAAGCGCACTGAGAGTTTTTCAGGGTCACCGGCATAGACCCCTGAAACGAAGGGATCGATGGCCCAGTCCAGAAACTCCTGGCCCAGACGTCGACGTACGAAATCCGCGATACTCTCCTCAGCTGGCGCACGCCCGATAAAGGGTTCTGCCAGCAGGCGCAGCTTGCCCCGGGCCGAGAACAGCGGTGTCTGGAGAAACGCCAGCGCTGTGACCGGCATCTGCATCAGCCGCCTCTGTTTCAGGATATAACGCCGATCAGCCTCGGGATTGGCCACCAGCAGCCCCCCCTCCAGCCCCACACCCCGGACCAGTTCACCCAGGGCATTGGTATTCTCCAGGGTGGAGTTGGGGCCTCCCTCGATCAGAAAACCATCCTGTTCGCTCGAGCAGATCGCCCCGCCAACCTGGTCGCTGGCTTCAAAGACGCGCACTGAAAAACCCTGCTGCCGCAGAAACCAGGCGCTGGAGAGACCGGATATACCGGCACCGACAATGGCAAAATCGATCATTTATCCGGCACTCGTGAGGAAAACGACCCGGCATTATCACACGAAACACCTGTATTGACTGAATTTCTGGTATCCCCCCTGTGACGTAATTCTACTTTAGTCATATTACCCCGTAGGTTGGGCTTCGCAGGCTCAGCCCAACTTACAAATATTGCGATTTTTGATCTTATGTATAATCTGACAAAGTAGGAGTAAGCACCCGGTTAAACCCATACCTCGATAGTTTGCTATTGAGAGGTCACATCGGTATGTTTCCGGGAATGTCCGACAGTGATATGGGGATGGAGGCAAAGTTGCCCGCCCGCGGCAGGCAACTGAACTGACCAATCCGGTCACCATCAACATCAGAATCACTGCGGGACCGGCAGCCCTATGCTTCAAACGATACCGATGGACCAGAAAACAGCAGTGACCGACGCCGGCCAGCGACTTCTGCTCGACCATTATCTGACTAATATGCGGCAGCGTTTCAAGTCCGAGGTCAATCGCATGACCGATGGCGGTGCACAGCAGTTGCTGGGTGAGCACACAGAGCGCGACGACTTAAGCTTTCTGCTCAGCTATCTCTATGCCTTCCACTGGTTGCGGCACAATGTCCCGGCACGCTATCTCCCTCCCCTGCTGGCCCCTTTCAAGGGCTCTTCCAGAGCGTTTTTGATGGAGTTGCTCGAGCATTCTCAAAGCGGCGAAGCGTTCGTTCGAGGCTACATCGAACACTGGCTCGCAACCTCGGTGGAGAGCCCGGTGCAACGGGATCAGCTGCTGCACCTGCTGCAAGCCAGAAACGGCAACAGCGGGAGGCTGAGCGCAGATATCATGGGGATCTGGGAGGACCTGGGGCTCTTTTCCCGGACCGACTCGGTGGCCTACAAGGAGATCGCTCGAAAAGAGCGGGACCGCTATGGCGAGATGCTGAGCGAGCCCGACCGTGAGCGGCTGGCACTGGTGGACTCACTGCCGGACACTGGAGGGAAAACCGGCCAGTTCGACAAACTGGGGCTGATCCCCGCCATGGGCTGCCCCCAGACGTGCCGTCACTGTATGTTCATCTGGCGCCCGCCGACACATAATACGGAGGAGCCTGAGCGTCTCTACAAACTGGTGGATGCCCACACCCGGAGTGTGCTGTTCACCGGCGGGGATCTTACCCGCCACATGGAACACTTCTACCGGGCCATTGGCTCGATGCGGCATGTCCGCAACTTTGCGATCCTGTTGAATGGTGACTTCGCCACCACCCGGGAGGAGACCCGGCAGGTGATCGAATCCATGCTGGAGGCCCTGAAGAGCCGGCCGGCCGGCTGGCCACAGGCCCACATCCTGCTGCAGATCAGCTTCGACGAGTTTCACCAGGAGGTGATCATCGACCGGCACGGGGAGCTGAGAGAGCGGATCCCGGTGGCAAAGATTGCCAATATCGTGGAGGCCACGGTCAGCCACCGGGAGATCCAGCTCGCCCTCCTGCACAAGCAGAACCGCCTGAACTTTTCCATGGAGCTATTCCAGGAAGGGGTATTCGGGCGCCTGGTGCAGGAACTGGGCAGCCGGGGCCAGCAGATCCAGATCCTCTCCACCGCACCCTCCGCCCGACACAAGAGCAACCCGGCCAGGCCCGGGCAGAGCGGCCCGCTGATCAAGGATGCCAGCTTCATCCTCACCCGCTATCCGGACAACCCGGTGCTGTTGACCAGTTCCACCATCGATGCCTACGGCCGGGCCGAGCTGCTGGAAGCGGGGGAAGCGGTCAATGAGAAGGCGTTTCTGGCCCGGGTGCTGAGAGATGGCCCGCCGGCAGGCGAGGCCTTCGATACCGACCTGATGTTCTGGTTCAATGGCTGGGTAACGCTCTTCGCCGCCGTTCATCTCTGCCTGGGCAACCTGCATACCGATGGGGCGGAGACCCTGTTCGAGCGCCACCGAAAAGATCCGCTGACCCGGGCGCTGCACGGGTTCGATCGCAGGCTGCTGGAGTACTACAGCGAGATACGCCCGGATCTGCAACAACGGATCGAGCGGGCAACGGGTCCGCACCACCTGTTCCATATGCTGACCGAAGAGGCCGATGTCAGACTGCACATGACCCGGCAGCTGATCACAAACACCGGGATTGAAAAGCATGACTATACCCAAGCCCCTGCGTAAACTCGTCGGCATGCTGCTGTTGCTCTCCACCGCGGGTCTGATCCCGTGGGTGGCCCTGTTTCATACCCTGTTCAGCTGAACCTATGTCCAACGCAAAACGCTACAACCCCCAACTCGAGAAGATCTCCGGCAAGGTCCGGGGCATCGGGCTCTATCTGCTGCCTATGCCGCTGGCCCTGATGACAGTCATCGCCCTGTGGAAGGGTGATTTGTCGGGCGTGCTGATGGGCGCCATCGAGTTCAGCCTGTTCACGCTGGCTGCCATCATCGCCCGTCATGGCTTCCGGCTGGAGCAGGAATACACCCGGCGTAAGATAGCCCGGGCGCCAAGGCCACCCTGGAAGAGCCTGGCTGCAGCCACCCTGGGAATCGCCACTGGCGCCACCGCATGGCTCAGCAGCGGCTATGGCGCCGGCATCAGCGCCTTGTTCGGGCTGGGTGCGTTCGTCAGTTTTCACCTCCTCTATGGCCTCGATCCACGCCGGGACAAGAGCGGAAACATCTCACTGGGGGTCACCGCAAAAGAGGTGATCGAACTACTGGAGAAGGCGGGGGGAAAACTGACGGAACTGGAGCGGGCAGGCAACCGGATCCATGAGCTGGATTACGCCCGATCCATCCGGCGTATCGTGACAAATACCCGGGCCATCATCGATGGGATAGAGGCCGATCCGAGCGACCTCGCCCGCAGCCGGAAATTCCTCAACACCTATCTTGCCGGCATACTGCGGGTCACCAACAGCTACCTCCGGGTTCAGGATGGCGAGCCCGGCAGTGATCTGAAACAGGGCTTCGGCAGCCTGTTGAATGATTTCGAGCGGACGGTGCAGGATCATCAGGCTGAATTGCTGGAAAATGACCGCTTCAACCTGGATGTGCAGATCAAGGTACTTGAAACACAATTGAACAAAGAAGGCATCTATTGATGGGACAAAAAGCGATGAGTGAAGAGAAAAGAGCGGAACCGGTAACAGCGGACCGGGAAACCAAGACCCAGGCCGGCCAGCAGATTCTAGCCGACAGCAAAGCGCCTGGCCCGATCGAAAGCACGATGGTGGTCTACGAAGAGGCGCCACCCGCGGCCAGGAGTGAACTGGACACCATCATTAGTGAGATCCAGATGGATGACCGCACATCCATTATCTTCTTTGGCTCGAAGACCCAGGAGAAGATGAGTCAGGTCTCCGAGAGCATGCTGGAAGGGGTGAAGAACAAAGACCTCGGCAGCGTCGGCAACTCTCTCAACGATATGATCACGGCGATCCGGGGCTTCGACGTCGACTCCCTGATGGAAAAACCCGGATTCTTCGCGCGTCTGTTCAGCAAGGCGGAACCCATCGCCCGGTTCATCGGTAAATATGAAGAGGTGCGCGGCCAGATCGATGCCATCACCGATCAGCTCAACGACCACAAGACCACGCTGCTGACCGATATCGTCTCTTTGGAGAAGCTGTACGACGCAAATATCGACTATTTCCACCAGCTGGAACTGTACCTCTCCGCCGGCGAGGAAAAACTCCGGCGCCTGGATGAAGAAGAGATCCCGAAACTGGCCGAGGCGGCCGCTGCCGATACCGGGAATATGCTCGAGGCCCAGAAGCTGCGGGACCTGCGTAGCGCCCGGGATGATCTGGAGCGCCGTACCCACGACCTGCGCCTGACCCGCCAGGTAGCCATGCAGAGCCTGCCGAGCATCCGCCTGGTACAGGAAAATGACAAGGGGCTGATCACCAAGATCAACTCCACCCTGGTCAATACGGTGCCCCTGTGGAAGAACCAGCTGGCGCAGGCGGTCACCATCTTCCGCTCCGGGCGGGCGGCGGACACCCTGAAGCGTTCCACCGATCTGACCAACGATCTGCTGGAGGCCAACGCCGAGAACCTGAAGCAGGCCAATGCCCAGGTCCGGACCCAGATGGAACGGGGCGTGTTCGACATCCAGTCGGTCAAACGGGCCAACAATCTCCTGATCGAGACCATCAATGAGAGCCTGCAGATCGCGGACGAAGGCAAGCGCTCCCGGATTGCCGCGCAGAAAGAGCTGCACACGATGGAAAATGAGCTGCGCCAGGCCTTAATGGCCGCCAAGGCCAGGAGCGAAAAGCTGCCGGTGAAGGCAGAGAGTACGGATGGCGCGCAGTAATGGGGTTGTTCGACAAACTGTTCGGCGAATTCATCGATGTCATCGAATGGCTCGATGGCAGCAATGACACCATGGTCTACCGTTTCGAGCGCTACAACAACGAGATCAAATACGGCGCCAAACTGACGGTGCGCGAGTCCCAGAATGCGGTTTTCGTCAACGAAGGTGAGGTGGCCGACCTGCTGACCCCGGGCATGTATGAGCTGGAGACCAGGAACCTGCCCATCCTCTCCACCCTGCAGCACTGGGACCACGGTTTCCAGAGCCCGTTCAAGGCCGAGGTCTATTACTGCAACATGGTGCGCTTCACCAACCTCAAGTGGGGCACCCGAAACCCACTGATGCTGCGTGACGAGGAGTTCGGCGCCGTCCGGCTGCGGGCCTTCGGGACCTATGTCGTCCGGATCAGTGATCCCCGGGTCTTCATCCGGGAGATCTCCGGCACCGATGGACTCTTCACCACCGATGAGATCAGCGAGCAGCTGCGTAACCTGATCACCTCCCGGTTCGCGAATATCATCGGCCAGTCGGGCATTCCCGCGCTGGACCTGGCCGCCAACTACGATCAGCTCGGCGGCTTCATCACCGAACGCATCGCACCCGAGTTCACGGCCTACGGACTGGAACTCACCAAGATGCTGATCGAGAACATATCCCTGCCCCCGGAGGTGGAAGCGGCGCTGGATAAGCGCACCAGCATGGGGATGCTCGGCAATCTGGACAAATACCTCAAGTACCAGACGGCCGAGGCCATGGGAAAAGGGGGTGAAGGCGGCAGCAGCATGTCCGATGCCATGGGAATGGGGGTCGGACTGGCGATGGCAGGCAAGATGGCAGAGAGCATACGCAGCAGCGGTGCCACGCCACCACCCATACCGCAGCA
>JAUUYI010000257.1 GCA_030590525.1 Sedimenticola sp.
GATCTGCCTGCAGATCGGCCAGCGCTTTCTCCAGTATGGCCCGAATGCCCGCATATTCGTCACGCAGATAGATGTAGATCTCGGCGATATCGACCACCCGGGCGGCGATCAGCATCCCTTCGAGGAACCGGTGTGGATCCCGTTCCAGGAAATAACGGTCCTTGAAGGTCCCGGGCTCACCCTCGTCGATATTGATCGCCATCAGGCGGGGGGCCGGTTGCTGCTGCAGGATGCGCCATTTGCGACCGGCGGGAAAGCCGGCGCCTCCCAGCCCTCTGAGGCCGGCATCTTCGAGAACGGTGATGACCTGTTCGGGTGAGAGCCCATCTGTCTCGGCCGTATCCGGGTCATCGGTCGCAATCCGGGCTGACAGGGCATAACCACCTGATGACCGATAGCTGCGGTAATCCTCGTAATCCGACAGCTCCGGAGTGATCTCATTCTGATCGATCCGCTGCTGTACCTTTGCGACGCTGGCGCTGGCGACCGGATTCTTCCCAACCACCGCCACCGGTGCTTCCTGGCAACGTCCGACACAGGGCACCCGCTGTACACGCACCCCATCCCCAAGCGCGCGCTCGAGATCGCTCACCAGGACCTCGGCGCCGACCAGACTGCAGGCGATGGAGTCACAGACCCGCACGGTTAAAGGGGGCGGTGGGGTCTGGCCCTCTTTTACCAGGTTGAAGTGGTGGTAAAAGCTGGCTACCTCGTAGACCTCGGCTGTGGAGAGGTTCAGCGTTTCCGCCAGGGCCACCAGATGGTCGGCAGAGATATACCCCTGGCTATCCTGGATGCGATGGAGATGTTCGATCAGCAGATCCGGGCGGCGTGGGGTCTCCCCCAGCAGTTCCTGCACCTGCTGCAGCGCGCCCGGATCCACACTGCGCCCCTTCGGATGGCCACGCCGTCGGCGCTGTTCTGGTTGCATGTTGGAAGGCAATGGCTGGTTCCTCAATCAGAATGTGGTTTGGTGACGGTGCGATGAGATAGGCACTCGAATACTATGAAGCAAGGTGTGTGCCACTATTGTGCGACTGACTGTGGCGCGGGTTGATTTCAAGATTGACAGCCGATGATGCTGCAGTTTAGTAACAGATCAGCACTTCAAGGTGTCTCTTCGGCATGACAGTGATCCTTGCTGGCGGCAGGGGCTCATTCTGTTTCGCTATCAATTCGGATACAGTTGATTGAAGAGCAGCTTCAATTCTGCATAGCGTGATTCGACAATCCTCTCATCCGCGCGAATGTCTCGGGAAATGTCGACCTGCACCTCCCGGATGACCCTGGCCGGTGAGGTGGAGAGAAACAGGATGCGATCGGCCAGCATCGTAGCCTCTCGCAGATCGTGGGTAACGAAGATCACCGTTGTAGGCCGGGTATCCCAGACATTGAGCAGCAGGTGCCGAAGCTGCCGGGCGGTGGGGGCATCCAGAGAGACGAAAGGCTCGTCCATGATCAGCAGGGTAGGCTGTACGATGAAGGCGCGGGCCAGTGCCACCCGGCGTTGCATACCGATGGTAAGATGTGCTGGGTGGAAGTGGCTGATTGCGCTCAGACCGGTCGCTTCCAGCAGTGCGTCGATCTGGTGCGCGTGGTCAACCGGGTTATCCAGTACCAGGGCGATATTGTCACGCACGCTGAGCCATGGCAGCAGGCGTGGGTTCTGGAATACATAGCCCAGTCGGGCGTCACCCGTATCGTGGCCCCCCTGCCAGGAGATGCTGCCGTTGAACGCCTTGTCCAGCCCCGCAATGATATGCAGCAGCGTGCTCTTGCCGCATCCCGATGGCCCGATGAGGGAGATGAACTCCCCCGGTTGCAGTGCGAAGTGGATATTCTCAAGTACCAGTCGTGCCTCTTCCGACCGGTAGTCTTCAAAATGTTTGTTGTCGATACGGATTTCCAGCATGGGTTCATCGGCGCCAGCGGTTGGCTCTGCGCTCGAGGGGCTGCAGAAATGCGTACTCCAGGATCAGCATGACCAGGATAAAGGAGAGGCTGTAGGCCAGTATACCGGCGACATCGAACATCTGGAAAAAAAGGTGTAGCTGGAAACCGACACCGTTACTGCGACCCAGCAGTTCCACCACCAGGACGATCTTCCATATCAGTGACAGCCCTGACCGGGCGGCCACGGTAAAGTATGGCAGAAGCTGCGGGAGGGTGATATGCAACAGGATCTTCCGACGGCTCAGTCTGAAGCTGTGCGCCATCTCCAGATACTCCTTGTCCAGGGTGCGGGCACCTTCGCGCAGGGTTACCACCACATTGGGTATCTTGTTGATGACGATGGCGAGTATGGCAGACCACTCGACCAGCCCGAACCAGATATAGCAGAGTATGATCACCACCAGGGCAGGGATGTTGAGGAAGAAGATCAGCCAGGGGTCGAAAAACTGATTGATGCCCTCGGATCTGCCCATGAGTATACCGATGGTGCTCCCGACCAGCATGGCGATGATAAAAGAGGCCAGGACGCGTAACAGGGTGGCTGACAGGTGATAGGGCAGATCACCGCCCTGGGTTTCCCGCCAGATTACCTGGAGCACTTCAGGGGGGGAGGGCAGCATGCCATTCTGCCACTCCCACGCGGCGAAGTGCCAGATAGCAACCAGCAGCAGGATCGAGGCAAGCCGCAGTCCCAGCGGCGCGTACCGGCTTGACACGGCGCTCAGTAGGAGATCTCAGGCCAGAAGGTTCCTTCGGTCAGGCGACTGGTATCACCAACCAGCCGCTTCCCGCCAACCTCATGGAGTATGGCAAACAACTTTTCGGCGTCCGCTCGCTCCTTTTCCCCCCAGTGGTCCGGGATACCGGCGCGAAAACCCTCTCGCAGCGCCTTGAACGTGGCTTCGTTCGCTGCTTTCATGAGCGGACGAAGCGCTGTCCACTCCGGGTCCGATCGCTTCATCAATCGTTTGGCCCGGTTCGTGGCCCGCACGAAGCCCAGTAGTGCTTCCCGGTTTTCAGCTGCCCAACGCTGGTCGAAGACATAGCCGATGAGCGGGAGTTCGCTTTCGATCCCCAGTCGTCTGGCGACCTCCTTGACCCCAATTACCCGCCGCATCCCGGCCGCCTCCAGGCGAGCGACATATGGCCAGAAGTTAATGGCGGCATCTATCCGCCCCTGTTTGAGTTGCTGGTTCAGGAGTGGCGGTGCGCCAAAGACCGGCGTCACAGCCTGTTTCAGGTCCATATCGTACTCCCTGAGAGCGAGGGCCTGGAACAGCAGCCAGCTCTTATCGACAGGGCCGCCTGCGATGCCGATTCGTTTCCCTTTCAGATCTGACAGGTTACTGATAGCGGATTCGGGTGCAGCCACCAGTGCGCCCAGGGCACTGGAGTAGGGTACGAAGGTGAATGGTTTGCCTTGCGCCCGCTGGCGGGAGACCCATATCCAGTCGGTGATGGCGATATCAACATCGCCGGACTGCAGAGCCACCATGGTGGCCTGTTTTCCAGCCAGTTCGACGACCTCGAGTTCAAACCCTTCTGTCCGGTCCAGTGCGTGTCGTTTGATGACATCCATTTCCCAGCTGACAGTGCCAAATTTCAAAACAGCAATTCGAATCTTCTCTGTTGCCGACAGAGTGGTGCTGGAGAGCAGCAGGAGAAAGATGATCGTGACGCTGAGCAGGCGTGAAGAGTGACCGGGGAAACCCGGTTTTCCGACCCGGCGGGGGGTACGTCGTGGCATGTCTGTTCTCTCTTGAATTTGAAATTATTATTCTGTTTGCTAGCTTTGTGAGGAGGGGGTGCGGTGAAATCTTACCCACGCGCGCCTCATCGGCTATAATTTTTAAGCAAAATATACGCCACTGACCTTCTGGTCGGCAAAGACGTCAATCTTACGGGTTTACATATGCATTATCGCCTGGTTTTCAGTTCCACGCTCATATTCATTGCCATACTCCTGCTCTGGGGCGACCTTCAGGCGCAGTCAGGCGCGCTCAAGGAGGTGGCGCCCGGAATCTATCTGCGCCCGGGGATCCAGGCGGATGC
>JAUUYI010000207.1 GCA_030590525.1 Sedimenticola sp.
AGATAATCGACATATCCGCCGATCTTGCCCTTCCTGACCTTGAAGGTTTCAGGGTCGTTTGGATCTGAAGGCTGGAATGCCCGGGTCATGAACGCACTCTCGATATTCGGGTCTGTGCGCCTCGAGTTGTGTGCCCCGCGAGCGCTTTGAGCCTCCATTTTCCGCATCTTTTCGATCTTGCCGAGTTCAAGTACCTCATCCAGGTGCTTCTCGTCTATATCCGAAAGCCCGATGTAGTTCAGCACATCAATGAATGTCTCGCGTGTGTTTTTGCGCAGATCTTCATATCGGATAAGCTTGAACTCATCGGGGATATCTCTATTTTTCAACCAGTTATTGTAGAAAGAGATGATGGTGTCGATCCCGCCGATATCCTGCCACACGAATTCGTTTATCGTCCCGCTAAACCTTGGTTTCTCGCTCCGTTTTGCCGGCTTGCGTTTGGTTTTTTCAAAAAAGCTCGACACCAGGATGTCTCTCGGGTCCCGCACCAGCAATAAGATCTTCTGATGACGGTACATGGATTTGTTTGTCTCCATTTGCTCCGGAGTTTTCCATTGCGGCCTGAAATCATGCGCAAAACGTATTCGGGGGATGCCTTCAAGATGTTTCGTATATTGCTTGATGGCAATGACATTTTTGACATCCAGGCCATAGTGTCTGGTGATGTACTCACCGAGCATAACCTGGAGCCAGGTTCTGCCGGATTTGGGGAAAGAAATGACGGTCAATTCCTCCTTCTGGAGGCCTAACGTCCGCAAAACGGCTTTTTTATAGGGTTTGACGGATCTGCGAATGCTGCCTGACATCATCAGCGTCCTGTATGGCAGGGCAGCCAGCGCTGCACCAAGGGTGAATCAGAGGAGGTGAAAGATAAAAGATACAGGATTCGTGGTTTTTTTTCCACAAGCCATCCTCGCTGAGAGGGCCACATTTTCGTTCTTGAACTTATACGAAAAAACTCAAAGGGTATCACGGAACCAGCCCGGGGTAAGGCGCAGACCCTGGCGGAGATCTGTTTGGGGGTGCCAGCCGAACGCACGTTCGATGGCGCTGTTGTCAACGACCCAGTTGGTGTGGCGGAGTTCCCGCACCTTCCCCGGTGTCAACATCGGCGCATAGGGGAACAGTTGGCCGGCAGCCCAGTTGAAGAGTGCCGGCAGCTGGATCACCGGGGTGGGTATCCTCAGGCACCGGATAGGCCTGAGGGTGATTTCCTCGACGATAGCGATCACATCGTCCCAACTGTAGCCACCCGGCTGGCCGTCGTGCAGCTCATACACGCCCTCGGCCGCCTGCTTACGTTCCAGCCACTGCAGGATGGCATCGGCCAGGTCGGCGACATAGATCACTGAGAAGCGGGCTTCGTTCGGGGCGATCAGCGGGGCGAATCCTCTGGCCATTGTCTGGAACAGAGGCAGCAACTCCTTGTCACCCGGGCCGTATACAGCCGGTGGGCGCAGAGCCATCCAGGGCATGTCTCCGGCGCACTCGGCCAGGGCCTCCTCTCCCCGCCGTTTGCTGGCGGCGTAGGGTGACAGTTCTGCCTCTCTTGCCGCCAATGATGAGAGGGCCAGAAAACGGGGAGGGCGCTCTTGCTCCCGTGCGGCTCGGGTAATGCGCTGTACCCCTTTTACGTTAACCTGATCAAACTGCTCGTGGGTTACACCGCGCACCGAGCCGGCAGAATGGACCACCGCATCACACCCTCGAACCAACTCCCGCAGGCTATTGAGATCCTCGAGGCTGCCAGGTACCAGTGTCACTCCGATCTGCTTCAACCCGGCAGCACGGGAAGGGGAGCGTATCAGGGCGCGAACCCGCCAGCCGGCGGTACACAGCTGTCGGGCAACCGTGCGGCCAATAAAGCCGGTAGCACCGGTCAGGGCGACTGTTCGCTGGGTCTCTGTTGTGATTTCGGTCGGCAAGTTGGCAGGGGTAAAGATGCTGTTTTCAATTGCCGTGATTTAACCATGGATGAAGTGGGATTGACACCGGGGTAACTAATCCCCGGGAAGCGCGAAACCCTGGCATAGTTACCCGTTGGGTTCCCTGATAACATACAGTACTGGTAGAGCCGGTCCCCGGCTGGAGAGCAATCCCGGTAGATGAGTGCGCAATGGCTGCAGAGACACCCGTAGAGATCAGGCCGGTTGAAAGCCGTCGCGACCTGGACCGCTTCATCCGCGTCCCCTGGCCCATATACGCATCGGATCCGAATTGGATCCCACCGCTGATATTCGAGCGGCGACAGCACCTCTCTTCGCATAACCCTTACTTTGAACACGCACGCTGGCAGGCGTGGGTGGCTTATCGATCGGGGCGTCCGGTTGGGCGTATCACCGCCCAGATCGATGAACTCTATCTGCAACGCTATCAGGAGCCGACCGGTTTTTTCGGCCTGCTCGAGGCAGAGCAGGACCCTGCTTTATTCGGTGCCTTGTTTCAGACGGCAGAAGAGTGGCTGCGGGAACAGGGAATGACACAGATTCAAGGACCGTTCAACCTCTCTATCAACCAGGAGTGTGGCCTGCTGGTGGACGGGTTCGACACCCCACCTTCGGTGATGATGGGGCACGCACTGCCCTATTACCAGGATGCCGTAGAGTCGGCAGGATATGACAAGGCCAAAGAGCTTCTGGCCTATCAGTACCAGCTACTGCCGCGACGCGAGATGCCCCCGATCATGCTGAAGCTGATCGGGAAGTACCGGGAGAGATTACAGATACGCCCCCTGTGCAGGTCCAGACTGGAACAGGAGATGGAGACGTTGCGGGATATCTTCAACGATGCCTGGTCGGAGAACTGGGGATTTCTGCCCTATACAGCAGAAGAGTTCCGGGTGATGGGAAAGGATCTCACCATGCTGGTGGGTGAGGATATGATCCAGATTGCGGAACTGGATGGGGATGCGGTGGCCTTCATCGTGGTTTTGCCGAATATCAACGAGGCGATCCGGGATCTGGATGGCAGGTTGTTGCCCTTTGGCTGGGCCCGACTGCTGTGGCGACTCAAGGTGGGATATCCGAAAACCGGACGAGTCCCGCTGATGGGCGTCCGAAAAAAATACCAGAATACCCGGCTGGGCCCGGCACTGGCGTTCCTGGTTATCGATGCGGTGAAGGAGGGGGTAATCCGACGGGGAATCAGGGACCTGGAGATGTCCTGGGTCCTGGATGATAACGCTGGCATGCGCAGTGTTCTGGAGGCTGCAGGTGCAGTGATCAGCAAGCGTTATCGTATTTATCAGAAATCTCTGATCTGAATTATGTGGGTTCAGTGCCGTGAATATAGAATCATCTGTAACCTTTGATGCGATTGTACTGGCTGGTGAGCGGCCTGGGGCGAGCCCGGTAGCGGAGGCGGCGGGCGTCTGTTGCAAGGCGTTGGCGCCAGTCGCTGGCCAGCCTATGGTGCTGCGGGTGCTGGATGCCCTGGGGGAGAGCCGCTCTGTAAGGGGGGTGACGCTGTGTGGCCTTGATCCGGTCGGTGTGGAGCAGGCTCCCAGGCTCCGGGAAGCGGTGGCTGATGATGGTCAACTCTCTCTGCTGGACGGGGAAGCGTCCCCCAGCGCCAGCGCCTGGTCGGCCCTGCAACGGATCCCTGGTGAGCAGCCGGTGCTGCTGACCACTGCCGACCACGCGCTGCTGCAGGCTGAATGGGTGGACTATTTTCTGGATCAGGCTTGCCGCACGAGTGCCGACCTGGTGGTGGCGGTGGCCCGGTATGAGCAGATCGCCGAGGCGATGCCGGGGGTCAGGCGTACCGTGACCCGGTTACGGGACGGTGGCTATTGTGGCTGTAATCTGTTTGCTTTCATGACACCCCGTTCGCGGGTGGCGGCAGACTACTGGCGGCAGGTGGAGCGGGACCGGAAACGCCCATGGCGAGTGATCCGAATGCTGGGTTGGGGGTCGGTATTGCGCTATCTGTTCCATCGTCTGACCCTGGATCAGGCCTTGAAACGGCTCTCCGGGCAGTTTGGTCTGCGTATCGATGCAGTGATCATGCCCTTTCCTGAGGCCTCGGTGGATGTGGACACCCCGGAGGACTGGGAACTGGTGAAGCGTCTTGCTTCGAAGGGGTAGTCCGGTTCCCATTTCTATCTCTGATACGGTATCGCCAGCTGGCGTACTCCCACCTGGTGAAACAGCCCCTCCTCAGGGGTGTAACTGTGTATCTCCACGCTCAATCGCCAGTGTGCCTCCAGCTGTTCCAGGCGGTACAGGTGGTAGCCAGCCTGTCGTCCGGTCCGGTGGCCGACCGCCGAGGCCGATGGTGTGCCGATCACCGGAATATCTCCCCGGGTGCTGGAGATACGCCCCCAGGTCGAGCGGTGCGTATGGCCATGGAGGACGAGTTCCGCACCCTGCCGCTCCAGGAGCGCCTGCAGCCGGGCCTGATTGGTAAGTCGTTTGCGCCGTCTGTCCACGCCACTGGCGGGGGAGTGGTGTACCACGATCACCCGAAACAGTCCCTGGCTCCGTGTCTCTTCCAGTTGCTGCTCCAGCCTCTCCAGTTGCTGTTCGGATACGGCACCGCTGGCCAGGAATGGAAGTGTGGGAACGGCACTGGAGAGTCCGATGAAGGCAACGGGTCCACGTATGCGCAGACTGGGGAAGATGGATGGCCCGTTGCCGGCGACATGGTCTGAAACCATATACGCTTGCCACTGAGCCAGGGTCTCTTCCCATTTGC
>JAUUYI010000350.1 GCA_030590525.1 Sedimenticola sp.
CTGGACGCCGTAGGGGGGATAAGCGTAGCGCATCCACCCTGGGCGTTGCGGCATATGGTCAGACCATTGGTGGATGCGGCGCGCATAAGTGTCGTGCAAAACGAAAGTTCTGTGCGCGCGCCTTATCCCCCCTACGAAATTGCCCCGAAATATTGAGAATTTACGGCGAAAATGGCTTGAAAACCAGCTTAGACACGTAGGTAATCAGGAAAATCTAAAAGGTAGGGTGCATCAAGCGGAGCGGATACACCAGGCTACGGAGTGTTGGTGGATCCGTCGCTACGCTCCTTGATCCACCCTGCCCGCTTGCCCCGGGTTATTGAGAAGTTACGAAGACAGCATGCAAGATACGGTGAGTGAAACGAACAGCGGGCAGGGGAGGAACCGGATTGATCTATCTGCTTGCTCTTGCTCTCTTCTGTCTCCCGTCCGCTGTCCTCTGAAACCAACAAGGATGTTGCCATGCCAGAAGCGATGAACTCACCAGACTACCCTATGTCAGCGGCGCGACAGGTGCTGAACACCACCTTCGGCTACGATGAATTCCGCCACAATCAGAGCCAGGTGATCGAGGCGCTGCTGCAGGGGCGGGATGTGATGACCCTGATGCCCACCGGTGGCGGTAAGTCCCTCTGCTTCCAGATACCGGCGTTGCTGCGGGAGGGGGCCGGGATCGTGATCTCACCCCTGATCGCTCTGATGCAGGATCAGGTGGATGCCCTGCAGCAGCTGGGTATACGCGCCGCCTTCCTCAACTCCACCCTCCCCCCCCAGGCCGCCCGGGAGACCGAGCAGGCGCTTCTGAATGGGGAGCTCGACCTGCTCTATGTTGCCCCGGAGCGGCTGCTGACCCGGCAGATGCTGGAGCTGCTGGACCGGTCGGCGGTTGCACTGTTCGCCATCGACGAGGCCCACTGCGTCTCCCAGTGGGGGCATGACTTCCGACGCGAGTACCAGCGTCTCTCCACCCTCCATGAACGCTATCCCGGCGTCCCGCGTATCGCCCTCACTGCCACCGCTGATCAGCGCACCCGCCAGGAGATTATCGACCAGCTCAACCTGCAGGGTGCGGCTCTCTTCATCAACAGTTTTGATCGCCCGAACATCCGCTATACCATCACCGAAGGCCAGAACGCACGCAATCAGTTGTGGCGATTTCTGCAGCGGGAGCATCCGGATGACGCCGGAATCGTCTACTGCCTCTCCCGCAAACGGGTGGAAGAGGTGGCGGGCTGGCTCACTGCGAACGGCCGTGAAGCCCTCCCCTATCATGCCGGACTGCCCGCCGATATCCGCCGACTGCACCAGCAGCGTTTCCTGCGGGAGGAGAAGTTGATCATCGTTGCCACCATCGCATTCGGTATGGGCATCGATAAGCCGGATGTACGTTTCGTCGCCCATCTCAACCTGCCCAAGAGCATCGAGGCCTACTACCAGGAGACGGGGCGCGCCGGGCGGGACGGTGCACCGGCGGACGCCTGGATGGCGTTCGGGCTGCAGGATGTGATTACCCTGCGCCAGTTCGTTCAGGGAAGTGATGCGGACGAGCAGTTCAAGCGTATCGCTCATCACAAACTGGAGGCGATGCTGGGGCTGTGTGATCTAATCGGCTGCCGCCGGCAGGCCCTGCTGGCCTATTTCGGGGAGACCCTGGAGCGGCCCTGCGGTAACTGTGACAACTGCCTCCATCCCCCGCAGACCCAGGATGCCACTGAGAATGCTCGCAAGGCACTCTCCTGCGTCTACCGCACCGGCCAGCGGTTCGGTGTGAACTACACGATTGAAGTGTTGAAGGGGAAAGTGGACGAGCGGATACAGCAGAATGGTCACCAGCGGTTGAGTACCTTCGGCATCGGTAAAGAGCTCTCCAGTACTGAATGGCGGGGGTTGTTTCGTCAGCTGATCACCCGCGGCTATCTGGCGATCGACGCCGCAGGTCACGGCGCCCTGCGCCTGACTGAAAGCAGCCGCCCCTTGCTGCGGGGTGAGAAGCGGCTGGAGATACGCTTCCAGCCCAAGGTCGAAAACAAGCGACAGCCGCGAAAATCCCGTCAAGGAGAACCACTCCCCAGCTGGTGCCAGCCCCTGTTCGAGGCGCTGCGTAGTCTGCGGCGGGAGATCGCCAGTGAGCAGGGGGTTCCCCCCTATGTCATTTTCCACGATACCACCCTGCAGGAGATGGCCAGCCGTCAGCCCGACTCGCCGGAGCAGCTGCGTTTCATCAACGGGGTGGGTGAACAGAAGCTTACCCGCTATGGGGAGCGTTTTCTGAACCTGATCCGCAAACACCCCCAGCCAAAACTGCTGGACAACCGTTTCAGCGACACCGTCAATGAGACCCTGTTTCTGTTGCAACAGGGGGTGGTGGTGGAGCAGATCGCCCGCCAACGGGAGCTGAAGCTCTCCACCGTCTACACCCACCTGGCTGAGGCGATCGGGGCGGGTCTGCTGGATGCCCGTGAGGTACTGCCTCTGGATCAGCCGGCATACCAGGAGATCGTCCACCACATGGAGCTGCTGGGGAGCTGCAGTGAAGGCCGGCTCAAACCCTTGTTCGACGCCTTGGACGAGGTGTATGATTATGGGCTGCTCAGATGCATCATGGCAGCGGAATGCCAGGAAAGCAGGGCCTAGGACCAAGGACCAAGGACCAAGGACCAAGGACCAAG
>JAUUYI010000030.1 GCA_030590525.1 Sedimenticola sp.
ACCTTGCTGGCACCCCCGGTGGCAAGCACTGTGAATCGCGCCAGAAAACGATCCACCTGCCCATTCTTGCGATTGAGTATGTAGGCACCCAGGCAACGGTTGCTCTCTGTGCCGACACGGTTGCCGTTGATCAGGTCGATGGCGTTGTAATTTTCGAACAGCTGTATGTTTTCCCGCTGACGGGTCAGCTCTTCCAGAGTGGAGGCCAGCTCTCGCCCGGTCGCGTCAGCCGCATGGATGACCCGACGGTGGGAATGCCCCCCCTCACGGGTCAGGTGGTAGCCTTCCCCCGGTAGCTGCTCACGGGTGAAGGCGACGCCTTCATTCAGCAGCCAGCGGATATTTTCAGGCCCCTTCTTGACCACCAGCCTGACGGTCTTTTCATCGCACAGATCGGCGCCTGCATCGAGGGTATCCGCTACATGTGAGTCGAACGTGTCCTCTTTGTCCAGAACGGCAGAGATACCTCCCTGGGCGTAGTAGGTGCTCCCCTCCCGCAGCGGCCCCTTCGCGATGACCGCGACCAGACTGGTGGTGGGGAGTCGCAATGCCAGGCTCAGGCCGGCGGCACCGCTGCCAATGATCAGAACATCGAACAGGTGGTTGTTTTCCATAGCTACCAGGATTTGCGGGATAAAGGATCAGTCGTCATAATCACCAGCTGTGTCAGGCCATGAGACCCATATTTTCATGGTACCAGGATACTCAGGGCTCGCGAAACAACAGAGTCCCTGGATTTGGGCTGTCGGCACGTGCGCCTGTCTGAGACTAAGCGTCACTCGCTTTTTTGCCACAGATAGAATCCTAGCGCAATTCCTGATCGGCGAGAACCGAAAAAATCGAAAGCTGATCAGAACTAATCTTTACACATGCGGTCAATCAGAGTGACTTCTAGAAAGAAGCGCTTGCCGCGATCAGGGGGTAGCCCGGATGGGCGAGCGAGAAGTAGACCGGGAGCTGGTGGAGCGGGTACAGCGTGGCGATAAGAAGGCGTTCGATCTGCTGGTGCTCAAGTACCAGCAGAAAGTAGCCAACCTGGTCTCCCGTTATATTCGGGAGCCGAGCGAGACGCTCGATGTGACCCAGGAAGCTTTTATCAAGGCGTATCGCGCGCTGCCGAACTTCCGGGGGGAGAGTGCCTTTTACACCTGGCTCTACCGTATCGCCATCAATACGGCGAAGAATTTCCTGGTGGCGCAGGGGCGGCGCCCTCCGGTAAGCGACGTGGATGCTGAAACGGCCGCGCAACTGGATGTGGGGACACGGCTGCAGGAGCATGCAACCCCGGAAAATCATCTGCTGCAGGATGAGCTGGCGGAGACGATCCGCAAGGCGATGGATGGGCTGCCGGAAGACCTGCGTACCGCGATTATATTGAGAGAGCTGGAAGGACTCAGCTACGAGGAGATAGCGAAGGCTATGAGTTGTCCGGTGGGGACTGTCCGATCCAGGATCTTCCGGGCCCGGGCAGCGATAGATACCCGGATCCGGCCATTGCTGGAAGGGTGATGGGATCCCGGCCTGGAGCGGGGCGCGGAGCGCCTGGTGGGTGGCTCCACGCTCCGTGCAGGCGCCGGAAGATGGATGATAGTTATGGGGCTGGTTGTTACAAACGAGATATCTTCGGATTCTGATGAGTCGGGTGTATTCACAATGAAACAAGAGATAAACGAGAGCGTGTCCGCCTTTCTGGACCAGGAGCTGTCCCCCCACGACTTGCAGGAGACCCTGGATCGGGTGCTGGCGGATGAGACGCTGCGCGGGGTCTGGGACAGATATCATCTGATCGGTGACTCCATACGAGGCGAGGGGGTGCGGCTGTCCGCCGCCGGGATCGCCGATCAGGTACGTGCCGGGCTGGAAGTGGAACCGGCCATCCTTGCCATCCAGGGAGCGAAACGGTCGTATACCGGGGCTCCCTCACGCTGGCGGAGACCGGTTGCCGGTGTCGCCATGGCGGCCTCGGTGGCTGCGCTGGCGCTCGTTGCACTACCGCTGCTGACAGAGAGAGAGCCAGGTGCTGACCCAGTGCTCGTCACCCGCCCGGCAACACCTGTTTCACCACAGGCCCCGATCCAGTACGTGAACAGCGGGGCTACCCGCTGGGAGAACCTGGAGACACCGGAGATCGAATCCAGACTCAACCGCTACCTGGTGGACCACAGCGAGTACGCCTCGTCAGGCGGGTTGGGAGGCGTCTTTCCCTATACCGCCTTCGTCAGTTATGACATCAACCGGCCATGAAGTGGTTGTTTGTCATCGCGGCGCTGTTCAGTGCCAGCGTTCAGCCGGCCGCTGCCAACGTCACTGGAGAAGATGTGCAGACGTGGCTGCAGCGGATGGTCGGTGCGCTCCATGCGCTGGATTATGAAGGCACCTTCGTCTACCTGCACAACAATCATCTGGAGACCATCCGGGTAACCCACACGGTCGACGATTCAGGTGAGAGAGAACGTCTGATCTCCCTGAATGGCGCGGCACGGGAGGTGGTGCGTGACGATGCATCGGTGACCTGTGTCTCACCTGATACCCGATCAGTCTCTGTTGGCAGACGCATGCTCCAGGGTTTTCATGCCATCTTTTCCATGGATGTAGGGCGACTCTCCGACTATTACGATTTCCGATTTCTGGGTGATGCCCGGGTAGCGGGGCGAGGGGCGCGGGTGGTGGCCATCATTCCCCGGGATGGATTTCGTTATGGCTACCGGATCTACCTGGATAAAGGTAATTTTCTGTCGTTGAAGAGCGACATGATGAACGAGGATGGAGATCTGATTTCCCAGGTGATGTTTACCTCCCTCGAGACCGGCTCGCAGATCAAGGGAATGGGTGAGTCATCCCTGGAAGGCAAAGAGGATTATCGCTGGGTGACCCAGCGCCCCATGCACCCGTTGCCTGACGGTCAACGCGTGAGTTGGGCGTTCAGGGAGCTGCCTGCCGGTTTCGAGATTGGCCTCTATGCCCACAGCTTGGTGAACTCCCGGCAGTTCGAGATGGACCACATTGTATTGAGCGACGGCCTGGCCTCGGTCTCCGTGTATGTGGAACCGGAGGGAAAAGAACCCGGCCTGCGCGGTGCTGCCAGAATGGGGGCGATCAGTGCCTTCGGGCGCACGCTCGATGGCTATCAGGTAACCGTCGTGGGGGAGGTGCCGGCGGCCATGGTTGAAAGGGTGGCCAAGGCGATTCACCCGGTACCCTGAGGGTAATGGTTCAGACTTTTCGACCAGGCACACCTTGCAGGGGCGAATTTATTCGCCCGGTCTTCAGGGTTCCGGGCGAATAAATTCGCCCCTGCACTCGAAATGACGGGGGAACTGAACGGTTTACCCCTGAGACTGTCTTAAACTGGTACCACGCCGAACGCGGGAACCCAGTGAGGGGCAGAATCGAGGATCGAGCGGAATGATAGAAGAGAGAGTGACAGTCACCGCAAGTTAAGTAGGTCGGGCACGGTTTTTGTGCCCGACATTTTTTCTGGCGGGTCGCTTTGGGAAATGGCGTCGGGCATAAACGGCATGCCCGACCTACTCCCTGTTTTTGTTTGTTTTCTCCGTGCCTCCGCGTCTCCGTGTGAGTTTTAAAGGATATGGGTAAAGGGCAGGGCTAGGGACGGAATGATAGAAGAGAGAGTGACAGTCACCGCAAGCGATGGGACATTCGCCCAGGTATCGACGCAGCGTGTCTCCAGCTGCGGATCCTGCGCCGCCAGGGGGGCGTGTGGCACCTCTGCTCTGGCCAGGCTCCTGGGTTCCCGCCGTACTTCGGTTCGGGTGCTGAATCCTATTGGTGCCCGACCGGGTGATGAGGTGGTCATCGGGTTGCAGGAGTCGGTGCTTACCCGGACATCATTTGCCTTCTATATGATTCCGTTGTTATCACTGATTCTGTTTGCCATCCTTGGAAAGTGGCTTGCCGGCGAGTTACAGTTTGATTCGACAGAACCCGGGGCCATCCTGGGAGGGTTGTTTGGATTGGCAGCCGGAATGGTCTGGCTGCGGGGTTATGCCGGCAGGATTTCACGGGACCGGCAGCACCAGGCGGTGATACTGCGCCGCACCAATGAAATTTCGATTAGTCACAGGAGTTCTACATGAGCGCTTTGATGTCCAGAAGCCACACCATTGCTATCGGGTTCTGTCTGTTGCTGTTTTCCTCCCTGGGTGTTCGGGCAGGGTCGCTGCCTGATTTCGTCGACCTGGTGAAGCAGAGCAGCCCGGCGGTGGTGAATATCAGCATCACCCAGCACAAGTCATTGAAGAAACATTTCCGGCATGATTTTCAGATACCCAATCTGCCGGAAGACAGCCCGCTCAATGAACTGTTCCAGAAGTTCTTTGGCCAGGGCCGGGGTCCGGGTATGGATCCGGGTGAAGATGAGTATGAGGGACCGCCTGGGCGCGACTATGACACCCAGTCGCTCGGCTCCGGCTTCATCATCTCCGAGGACGGGGTCATCCTGACCGCGGCCCATGTAGTCGAAGGGGCAGATGAAGTGATCGTCCGCTTGAGCGACCGCAGGGAGTTCGAAGCGAAAGTGGTAGGGGCGGACAAACGGAGTGACGTTGCCGTACTCAAGATCGATACCAGCGGGTTGCCGGTCGTCAAGATTGGTTCCACCGAGGACCTGGAAGTGGGGGAATGGGTACTCGCCATCGGCTCACCTTTTGGCTTTGAGCACTCCGCCACCGCCGGCATCGTCAGCGCCAAGCAGCGCAACCTGCCGAGTGAAAACTATGTCCCGTTCATTCAGACCGACGTAGCGATCAACCCGGGCAACTCCGGCGGTCCCCTGATCGACCTGGATGGAGAGGTGGTGGGCGTCAATTCCCAGATCTACAGCCGTACCGGTGGTTTCATGGGGCTCTCTTTTGCCATCCCTATCGAAATGGCAATGAACGTGGCAAATCAGCTGCGCACCAAGGGAAGGGTCTCGCGGGGCTGGCTCGGGGTGCTGATACAGGATGTGACCCGGGAACTGGCGGACTCATTCGGGATGAAACATCCCCAGGGCGCACTGGTGGCCAAGGTAGTGCCTGACAGCCCGGCGCAGAAGGCGGGTGTACAGGTGGGGGATATCATCCTGAAATACAACGATCAGGTGATAGCGAACTCCTCTGCACTGCCTCCGATGGTTGGCTCCAGCCATATCGATCGACCGGCCGAGCTGGAGATTCTACGTTCCGGCAAGAAACGCAATCTGAAGGTGGAGATTGGGGAACTGCCGGAAGAAGGTGCACTGCAGAAGGCATCGGGCAGGGCCGGGGCGGAGAGTCGGGACTACCTGGGATTGGTGGTTACTGAACTCACTCCGGAGTTGCGGGAGGAGTTGGGCCTGGATGAGGGGGTCGATGGGGTATTGGTAAGAAAAGTGACCCCGGGTCCGGCTCAGTCTGCCGGTGTGCAGCAGGGGGATGTGATTCAGATGATCGACAATGTGCGGGTCGCCAGTGTGGAGCAGTTGGGAGAGCAGCTGGAGCGGCTGCCAAAGGGTAAAGCGGTTGCAATGCTGGTGGTGCGGCGTGCAGGTCCTATCTTCCTGGCTCTGCGTGTCGCGGAAGAGTGACAGGAGATGCAGAGAGAGCTCTGACCTTCTATTTCCGGCCCGGCTGCCACCTGTGTGACGACATGTGGCAGCAGTTGCAGGCGTTGCAGCAGCAGCGGCCATTCAGGCTGACGCCGGTAGATGTGGACGGAGATCCGGATCTGCAGCGGCGGTACGGGTCACTGGTCCCGGTGCTGGCGACGGGTGAAGAGGTGATCTGCCACTATTATCTGGACCCGATGGCGCTGGATCTATTCTTGAATCAGTTAAAGAAAGCCAAGTAGGTCGGGCACGGTTTTTATGCCCGACATTTTTTCTGGCGGGTAGCTTTGGGAAATGACGTCGGGCATAAACGGCATGCCCGACCTACTCCCTGTTTTGTTTATTTTCTCCGCGTCTCCGTGTGAGTTTTACAAAGATATGGATAAAGGGCAGGGCCAAGTCGCGGTGATTGGCGCCCGGTTGTTTGAGGGGGAGCGAAACTGGGGTATGATGCCCGTGCCGCAGCAACAGGGATCACCTGGTTGAGGCACAATCACAACATCGACGGAACTTTCCGTGTGGAGGGTTCCGTTTTTTCATACCAGTAGCCTTATAAATGACCGATCTGCAGCACATCCGTAATTTTTCCATTATCGCCCATATCGACCACGGCAAGTCGACTATTGCCGATCGTTTCATTCAGATCTGTGGGGGACTCACAGAAAGGGAGATGGAAGCCCAGGTACTCGACTCCATGGACCTGGAGCGCGAGCGGGGCATCACCATCAAGGCCCAGAGCGTCACGCTGCACTATCAGGCGAAAGATGGCCAGGTCTACCAGCTGAACTTTATCGATACCCCGGGCCACGTGGACTTTTCGTATGAGGTCTCCCGGTCGCTGACCGCCTGTGAGGGGGCACTGCTGGTGGTGGATGCAGCGCAGGGCGTCGAGGCCCAGAGCGTGGCCAACTGCTATACCGCCATCGAACAGGGGCTGGAGGTGTTGCCGGTTCTGAATAAGATCGACCTGCCGGCGGCGGATCCCGAAAAGGTGATTACCGAGATCGAGGAGATCATCGGGCTGGAGGCGGAGCACGCCATCCAGGTGAGCGCCAAGACCGGGCTGGGTATCCCGGAGCTGCTGGAGGAACTGGTCAAAGAGATCCCGCCACCGGGTGGGGAGAGGGATGCACCGCTGCAGGCCCTGATCATCGATTCCTGGTTCGACCCCTATGTGGGGGTCATCTCCCTGATACGGGTGATGAACGGGGTGCTCCGGACGAAGAGCAAGATGTGCATCATGTCCACCGGGCGCACCTATCAGGTGGAGAAGGTGGGGGTCTTTACCCCCAAACGGACCGATATGCCGGAACTTGGCGCGGGCGAGGTGGGGTATGTGATCGCCGGCATCAAAGAGATCGATGGCGCCCCGGTGGGAGACACCATCACCCTGGCGGACCGTAAAGCGGCCGACTCCCTGCCCGGTTTCGAGGAGATGCGCCCGCGGGTCTTCGCCGGTCTCTATCCTATCAGTTCAGACGATTATGGGGCATTTCGCGAAGCCCTGCAGAAGTTGAAGCTGAATGATGCGGCGCTCCACTACGAGCCGGAGACCTCCCAGGCGCTGGGGTTTGGCTTTCGTTGCGGTTTCCTCGGCATGCTGCACATGGAGATCGTGCAGGAGCGCCTGGAGCGGGAGTACGACCTGGATCTGATCACCACGGCGCCTACCGTAATCTATGAGGTGGAGAAGCTGGGTGGTGAGGTGATCTATGTGGACAACCCGGCAGATCTGCCGGAGTCAAATAAGATGGTCGAGGTGCGGGAGCCGATCATCGAGGCGCACATACTGGTACCCCAGGACTACCTGGGTAACGTGATCAACCTCTGTATCGGGAAGCGTGGGGTGCAGAAAAACATGCAGTACCTCGGCGGGCAGGTTCAGCTCAGTTACGATTTACCGATGAACGAGGTGGTGCTCGATTTCTTCGACCGGCTGAAGTCGGTAAGCCGGGGTTACGCCTCCTTTGAGTATGAGTTCAAGCGGTTTCAGGTATCCCCTCTGGTGAAGCTCGACATATTGATCAATGGCGAGAAGGTGGATGCCCTGTCGATTATCGTGCACCGGGACAATGCCGATGCCCGTGGCAGGGAACTGACGGTAAAGATGAAGGAACTGATACCGCGTCAGATGTTTGAAGTGGCGATCCAGGCTGCCCTTGGCAGCAAGGTCATCGCACGTACCACGGTTAAGGCGTTGCGCAAGAATGTGACGGCGAAGTGCTACGGTGGTGATATCACCCGCAAGCGCAAGCTGCTGGAGAAACAGAAGGCGGGCAAGAAGCGGATGAAGCAGGTAGGTCGTGTGGAGATCCCTCAGGAGGCGTTTCTCGCCGTACTCAATATTGGTAAGGATAACTAACGCATGAATTTTGATTTTCCAGCTTTTCTGGTCGCCGCGACCCTGATCACGGGTCTGATCTGGTTATTGGATGTGGTGGTGCTTGCCCCAAAAAGAGGGAGGGCGACTGCAGCCGGGGGAGAGGTGAAAGAGCCCCTGCTGGTGGAGTACTCCCGCTCGTTCTTTCCCATTATACTGATCGTGCTGCTGCTGCGCTCGTTCCTGGTGGAACCGTTTCGCATACCCTCCGGTTCCATGATGCCGACTCTGCTGGTGGGAGACTTTATCCTGGTAAACAAGTTTGCCTATGGAATACGCTTGCCGGTACTGAACAGGAAGGTGGTGGAACTGGGTGAGCCCGAACGGGGAGACGTGGTGGTGTTCAGGTATCCACGCAACCCCACCGTCGATTACATCAAACGTATCGTGGGGTTGCCGGGTGATACCATCGGTTATCAGAACAAAACGGTCTATATCAATGGTGAGCCACAGAGGCAGAAGCCGATCGGTGTCTACATGGGGGTCGGCAGCGGCGCCCGGGAGACCGGGGATCTGGAAAGGATGGAAAAGCTGGGTGAGGTGGATCACCGTGTTCTGGTCAACACCCGGGCGCCGGATTTCGGCTTTGGCTGCCGGGTGTTGGCGCGTGGCCCTGTGACCGTGCCGGAAGGGCACTATTTTGCTATGGGGGACAATCGCGATAATAGCAATGACGGCCGCTGCTGGGGGTTTGTGCCGGAGCAGAATCTGGTGGGTAAGGCGTTTGGCATCTGGATGAGCTGGGACTCAAATCTGCCCGGTTTTCCAGTGGCCTGGGAGAGGATAGGTGGAGGGATTGACTGAGATGCGTTACAGACAACAAGGCATGACGGGTACCGGCTGGCTGGTGGTTCTGGCCCTGATCGGTTTTTTCTCACTTCTGGGCATGAAGCTGGTACCCATCTACCTGGAACATTATTCCGTCAGGACAGTATTGGAGTCGTTGGAGTCGGAGCCCCTGATCACCCAGAAGAGTGTAGGGGAGATCAAAAAGATGGTGAAACGCCGACTCAAGGTCAATGGTGTATACGATGTCGGGGAAAAAGGCCTCAAGGTGAAGCGGGCATCCGGTGTGACCAAGGTAGAGATGACCTACACGGTGCGTGAACATATGATGGCAAACGTCGACATATTGGTCTCTTTTTCAGATCAGGTCGAACTGGTGTCTCATTGAGAGAGCCGCTGGAGCAGTTGAGCCATGAGATCGGATATCAGTTTTCCGATTGGCGACTGCTGGAGCGGGCGCTGACGCATCGCAGTGCAGGCAGCAGTAACAATGAACGACTGGAGTTCCTCGGGGATGCCATCCTTGGATTCATCATCGCTGAAGTTCTGTATAAACGCTTCCCCCTGTTGGATGAGGGGCAGCTGAGCCGGCTGCGGGCCTCGCTGGTCAAGCGGGAGAGCCTGGCAGAGATCGCCCGCCAGCAGCGGGTGGGGGCTTATCTTTCGCTGGGGGCGGGGGAACAGCGCAGTGGCGGACATTCCCGGACCTCGATCCTGGCCGATGCCGTGGAGGCGCTGCTGGGTGCCGTCTACCTGGATGGCGGCTACGACAGCGCCCGGCAGGTTACCATCGATCTGTTTGTGGCGCGCCTCGATGCACTGCCACCGGAAGGTCAGGATAAGGACCCCAAAACCCGCCTGCAGGAATATCTTCAGGCACAAAAGTTACCGTTGCCGACCTATACAATCCTGGGCATATCCGGGTCTCAGCACGATCAGCGATTTCGAGTCGCGTGCCGGGTGGAGGGTGCGGAACTGGAATCCAGTGGTGAGGGAAGCAGCCGCCGCAGAGCGGAGCAGGCATCTGCCGTGCAGTTGCTCAGACAGTTTGAGGGGAATTGAGATGGAAGTCGGTCACTGTGGGTATTGCGCCATTATCGGTCGGCCTAACGTCGGGAAATCCACCCTGCTCAACCGCCTGATCGGCCAGAAACTGGCTATTACCTCGCGTAAGCCACAGACCACCCGGCACAGCATCCTGGGGGTCAAGACGGTGCAGCAGGGGCAGCTGATCTATGTGGATACCCCGGGTATCCACAAGCGGGGAGATCATGCCATGAACCGCTATCTCAACCGGACGGCCAAGAGTGTCCTCACGGGTGTGGATCTGCTGCTGTTCGTGGTCGAGGCGCTCTCCTGGGTCGATGAGGATGAAGCAGTCCTGGAGTCGGTCATCCAGTCCGGTATCCCGGTCATCCTGGTCGTAAATAAAGTGGACAAGGTCAAGCCGAAAGAGAAGCTGCTCCCTTTTATAGCGGAGCTGTCCGGGCGTCACCGGTTCGAGGAGATATTTCCGGCCTCTGCCGTCAGTGGGGAGAATTGCGATGCCCTGGAGCAGCGGGTCATCGAGCTGCTGCCGGAGGGGGAAAAAACCTTTCCAGACGATCAACTGACCGACCGCAGTGAACGTTTTTTTGCCTCGGAACTGATCCGGGAGCAGCTGATCCGGCGCTATGCCAAGGAGATTCCTTACGCCCTGACCGTCGAGATCGAGCGGTTCCACGATGAGGGTAAGCTGTATCGGATAGGTGCGATCGTCTGGGTGGAGCGTCCCGGGCAGAAGAACATCATCATCGGCAAAAAGGGGCAGGCCCTGAAAGAGGTGGCTACGGAGGCGAGACTGGAAATGGAAAAGATGTTCGAAAAGAAGGTCTTTCTCGAAGTGTGGGTCAAGGTCAAAAAGAGCTGGTCAAGCGACGAGAACGCCCTGAGCCAGCTCGGGTATGGTGAGTAGACCCGGCGCACTGCAGGATCTATTTCCACGCTCTGCGTGGGAACGAGAAAACGGGTGAGCGATGCGGGGGCCCGCACTCAGCTGCAGCCGGCCTTTTTGCTGCACCGCCGGCCTTACGCCAACGACAGTCTGCTGCTGGAGTGTTTCGTTGCAGGTGTCGGGCGTTTCCCGGCAATCGCCCGGGGAGTATCGGCCAGAAAAGGGCAGGGCCGGGCACTGCTGCAACCCTTTACCCCGCTCCTGATCCGCTGGTCTGGCCGTGGGGAGGTCAGGAGCCTGAACCGGTATGAGGCCTCCGGTAGGCCCTATCCACTACAGGGGAAGGCACTCTATTGCGGCTTCTACCTCAATGAGCTGCTGATGCGGCTGCTGCAGCGCAGTGATCCCCATGAGCGTCTGTTCGGCCTCTATGCCGGCGTGCTGACGCAGCTTGCCGCCGGTGACGCTATGGAGCACCTGCTGCGTCATTTCGAGCTGTCACTGTTGCAGGAACTGGGTTATGGCATGATTCTGGACCGGGATATCGAGAACGATGCCCCGATCCGGCCGGATCGGCGCTATCATTACCGTCTGGAGCAGGGGCCAGTCCCCGCCGGTGGTGGGGAACCGGCGATAACGGGCTCCACCCTGCTGGCCCTCTGCCAGGGTGACACCCTGAGTTCCGCTGGCGCCCGGGAGGCGAGGTTCCTGTTGCGCCGGGTACTGGCCCATTATCTCGGTGACCGTCCACTACGCAGCCGGGAGCTTTTCCGGGCTTTTTCATCGATCGGAGTGAGCCTGGGAAGCCCGGCAATTCACCAATAAAAATAATACCTGATTACCTACGTGTCTAAGCTATGCTCCAAGGCAAGGGATAGCCTGGACGCCGTAGGGGGGATAAGCGTAGCGCATCCACCATCCTGGGCGTTGTGGCATGTAGTCAGACCATTGGTGGATGCGGTTCGCAAGCTCACCACATCCTACACACTATGCACCGACTTTTTGAGAAGTTACAATCTAAAAAACATAAACGCGTAGCCTGGATGGAGTGAAGCGGATCGGCAATGCAAATTCCGTCAGGGAGTAGGTCGGGCATGCTGTTTATGCCCGACGTCATTTCCCAAAGCTACCCGCCAGAAAAAATGTCGGGCACAAAAACCGTGCCCGACCTACT
>JAUUYI010000322.1 GCA_030590525.1 Sedimenticola sp.
AAAACCCCTGGGTATTACCGATGTCGTCCTGCGTGATGCCCATCAGTCCCTGTTTGCAACCCGGTTGCGAATTGAGGATATGCTGCCCATTGCAGCCAAGCTGGATCAGGTGGGCTTCTGGTCCCTGGAGACCTGGGGTGGCGCAACCTTTGATGCCTGCATCCGGTTTCTGGGAGAGGACCCCTGGGAGCGGCTGCGCCAGCTGAAGGCGGCGATGCCCAACACCCCCCAGCAGATGTTGTTCCGGGGCCAGAATATCCTGGGCTATCGGCACTACGGGGATGATGTGGTTGAGGCCTTCGTGGAGCGGGCCGCGACCAATGGCATGGATGTGTTCCGTATCTTCGATGCCATGAATGATGTCCGCAACCTGGAAACGGCGGTGAAGGCGACCCTGGCGGTAGAGCGTCACGCCCAGGGTGCCATGTCTTATACCGTCAGTCCGGTGCACGACATGAACTACTGGCTCGATATGGCCAGGCGTCTGCAGGATATGGGGTGCCACTCTATCTGCATCAAGGACATGGCCGGGCTGTTGACACCCTATGTCGCCTTCGAAATGGTAAGCAGGCTGAAGGAGATCGTTTCCCTGCCCATTGCACTGCACTCCCATGCCACAACGGGAATGAGCATGTCGACTCTCACCAAGGCGGCCGAAGCGGGTATCGATATGGTGGATACCGCCATCTCTTCCATGAGCATGACCTACAGCCACTCGGCTACCGAGTCGATGGTGGCCATATTGCAGGGGACAGAGCGGGATACCGGGCTGGACCTGGAGCAGCTCGAGGGGATCGCGGCCTATTTTCGCCAGGTGCGTGGCAAATATGCCCGATTTGAAGGGGCACTCAAGGGGGTAGACTCGAGGATTCTGGTAGCACAGGTGCCGGGTGGCATGCTCAGCAACATGGAGAATCAACTCAAGGAGCAGGGTGCCCTGGACAAGGTTGACCAGGTGCTGGAAGAGATCCCCAGGGTGAGACAGGACCTGGGCTATATCCCGCTGGTGACGCCTACCTCTCAGATCGTGGGTACCCAGGCGGTACTCAACGTGCTGACGGGGGAACGTTACAAGAACCTGACCAGGGAGACCACCGGCATTCTGAAGGGTGAGTATGGCGCTACACCGGCGCCGGTCAAGCAGGAGCTGCAGGCGCGGGTGCTGGGTGCTGGTGAGGAGGCCATTACCTGCAGACCTGCAGACCTGATCCCCCACGAGCTGGACAGCCTGACCGAGGAGTTCAATGGATTGGCGCAGAAACATGAGATCCGGGTGGCTGAAAATGTGATCGACGATGTGCTGATCTATGCCTTGTTTCCCCAGGTTGGCCTCAAGTTCCTGCAAAACCGGGACAATCCTGAAGCCTTCGAACCGGTTCCGGGCAAAGAGCCTGAGCCCGGCCCGGCCGGTGCCCCCGTTACACCCACAGGGACGGCTGCGATGAGACCGGCGGAAACCTATACTGTCACCGTAAATGGCAGACCCTACGCGGTCCAGGTTGCAGCGGGCGGCGAGATACAGCAGGTATCTGCTGCCAGCACTGAGGCTCCGCCCGCGGCAGCGTCAGCGGGGAAAGCGGTGCCGGCACCGCTGGCGGGGATCATATTCAAGATAAATGTTGCTGAAGGCGCGAGAGTCTCTGCCGGTGACGTGATAATGGTCATGGAGGCGATGAAGATGGAGACCGAAATCCGTGCCCCACAGGATGGGCTGATCCAGTCCGTAACAGTGAAGGAAGGGGACACGGTACAGGTAGGGAATACCCTGCTGATGCTGGTCTGAGCAGATGGAAAGCGCACAAGCTCTCTGGCAGTCGACGGGGATTGCCAACATGTACCCGGGCCAGCTGTTTATGATGTTGATCGGCGGCCTGCTGATCTACCTGGCCATCGCACGGAAGTTTGAGCCTCTGCTGCTACTGCCAATCGGGTTCGGTGCTATTCTGAGTAATATACCGGTTGCCGGTATTGCCGGCCCGGATGGGCTGCTGGGGTACATCTACCATATCGGCATCGAGACCGGGGTCTTTCCGCTGCTCATTTTCATGGGTGTGGGGGCATTGACTGATTTCAGTGCTTTGATTGCCAGGCCTACGACCCTGTTTCTGGGGGCGGCAGCCCAGTTTGGGATCTTTACCACCCTGTTGGGTGCCCTGTCACTGAATCTGCTGCCGGGATTCGATTATACCCTGGCGGATGCCTCTGCTATCGCCATCATCGGCGGGGCGGATGGCCCGACGGCTATCTTTCTGGCATCCCGCCTGTCACCCGATCTGCTGGGGGCCATCGCTGTTGCGGCCTACTCATACATGGCGCTGGTGCCAATCATACAGCCGCCGATCATGCGGGCGCTGACCACCGAGGCAGAACGCAAAATAGTTATGTGCCAGTTGCGGCCGGTCAGTCGTCTGGAGAAGATATTATTTCCCTTTACGGTCCTGATCCTGTGCATCCTGTTTCTACCATCGGCGGCGCCACTGATCGGTATGCTGATGTTCGGTAACCTGTTGCGGGAGGCTGGGGTGGTGGAACGTCTGAGCAAGGCGGCGCAGAACGAGATCATTAATATCGTTACCATTTTTCTCGGACTGGCAGTGGGTTCCAAGCTCTCAGCCGATCGCTTTCTGACCCTTGATACACTGGGAATCCTTGCCCTGGGCGCCATTGCATTCTGTATCGGTACTGCTGCAGGCGTGTTGATGGGTAAGGGCATGAATCGGCTCACCGGTGGCAAAATCAATCCATTGATCGGGGCCGCAGGTGTGTCAGCGGTACCGATGGCGGCACGGGTGGTCAACAAGGTTGGTCTCGAAGCGGACCATCACAATTTTCTGCTGATGCACGCCATGGGGCCGAACGTCGCCGGTGTCATCGGTTCCGCAGTGGCCGCCGGCGTACTGCTGGCAATCGTCGGTGGCCCCTGACGGAGG
>JAUUYI010000197.1 GCA_030590525.1 Sedimenticola sp.
CGATGAATGAACAGAGCAGCGAACTGGCACGGCGTAAACCCCTCTACCTCGACGGCAAGTGTGGCATGCAGGTCTATCGGGAGGGGCCGTCACTGTGCATCGTTGCAGAGGGCAGTGCGGATCGCTACTTTCCCCTGCGCCGGCTGTCGCGCATCTTCGCCGATCAGGGTGTGAACTTTGAAACCGATGTCCTGATCGTCTGCGCCAGCCGGGGTGTGCCACTACTCATTCTCGACAAAGCGGGTGAGACTCTGGTCCGGGTGATCGGCACCGGCGGGCAGCAGGATGATCTGCGTCAGCGGCTCGAAGCCTTCACCGGTATCCCGGACTGGGCCGACCGGTTCTACATCTGGCACGTTGCCATGCAGCGCCGGGTCGCCGGTACGCTGGTCAAGCGTCTCTATTACCCCAGGCATCTGGCGGCGAGAACCCCGCGCCCTGCAGGATTTCATCGAGCGTAAGGCAAAGACCCTGGCAGGCCGGGAAGCCGCACTGTTCAGTAACAAGGTGTTGCGACAGCTCTGTGTCAGTCTGATGCAGCGGGAACTCCGGGAGCGAGGGCTTGGTGCCGATGACGAAGCCTGGCAGTTCGACGAGATCGACCTGGTGGATACCCTGGCAGAGCTACTCACCCTGCGTATACAGACCATCCGCCTTGGCTGGCTCAGAAGCCGTTTCGATAGCAGCGGAAAGCCCGGGCAGGGATGTCGGCCGTTGCAGAGAAAGGAGTTGGTCCATCTGTTCGAGAACAACAGCATCAGAATCGAGCGCCTGGCCCGGGATCTGATCAACCGTCTGCACCGCTGGCTGGTAAGCAGCCTCTGAGAAAGAGCATGCCCAGCAATGAAAAACGCCCCTACCTGCTGAGCTACGACATTGCAAACCCCAAGCGGCTCGTTCGCATCCACCGGGTGGTGTCGGAGAGCGGTCTCTCGCTGCAGTATTCGGTGTTCTACTTCTTTTGCTCGGCGCGGGAGATACAAGGGCTGAAGGAGATGCTATGTCAAAAGATCGACTCCAGACGCGACGATATCCGCATCTACCCCCTGCCGAGACGAATTCAGGTCGACACGCTGGGCAAGGCACCGGTTGCGGATGGTGTGCTGCTGTATGGCTTATCCCTGCAGGCAGACTTCATGGGCAGAAAGGCAAAACGCGAAAAGCCATCCGTCGCAGCGGCCGGTTAAATCCAGGTTTATTAGGAGGGAGGATATGGCGAGACAGAACAGGGTCGACCCCTTCGGGCGGCTTCGTGTGATGCCGCTGAAACGTAGTCCAAAATGAAAGAGAGACAATGGCCGAGAGGAAGAGCAGAACGAGTTCCTACTGTGACTCTAAATACTTGTTGATTCACGGCCTCTATGTTCCACCAGCTACGTTGGAACGGTCGTAAACCCCGCTTGACGGAAGTGGTCATCCAAAGCCAATGCAGTATTCAACCCCAGCTCTTCCATGATAACGAACGATGTACAGTCCGTGAGGCTCCAGCCCTTGTCTGGGCGTTCACGGAACAGCCGCATTGCCGCTTCGATGGATTGACGCTTCAAATAGATCAATTCAATACGGGGACTGGCCAGGAGGGAGTCCAGATAGCGTACCGCGGCAGTATGGCCAAGACGCGAAAGAAGCAGTGTCACCGATTCGTCGACCACATAGTCGGTCGTCAGCAATGGTGGCGTGTTCTCTTTCAGGTATTGTTTGACCGCTGAATGGTCATGGTCTCTCCGGGATGCGGCGGCGAACCAGCCACTGGTATCGACGAAGACTCTTTTCACCGGGGCTCGCCGTACAAGTATTTGTCATGCTCTCGGGCTACCGGCGCATCGTCACCTTCTTCCATACCCACCATGTCCCACAGCGGATCGTTCGGATCGGGCCGGGCCTGCATCTGCTCTTCTATCATTTCACGGATCTGCGCACTGAGGCTTTTGCCGGTCTTGCCGGTTCGGGCGGAAAGGTAGCGATATTGACGCTCTTCGAGTTGGATCTGTGTACGATGCATCGGGTGACTCCATCATAATTAGTGATGTAGTGTAACATGATGTACAAGGATCGAATGCGTGTGATCGATTCTTTAGTTCTGAGAGAAAAAGGGATGCTACCCTTTTCAGCAGTTTGGGGTCACCAGTTTGAGGATTAGCGATAGCCCACTTGACCGAAAAGGCGGGCATTGCTAAAGGACAATGCAGGCGTTTCTCGTCTATCTTGGGGAACTCGGTATAGATATTGTTCGCCCGGATGAGACCACGGATCACGAGGTGGAAGAGCTGAGCCAATGGCTCGTGTCGTAATCGCCGACGCGGTTTTCAGGTTTTATAAGCTGTTTCTCGCCCCTGAGTAGAATGCCCCTGCTCAGGGATTCGGGGGCAGCATGCCGGCGCCCGGCGGGGGAGGCGAGGGAGAATTTACGTGCATCAGCAGGTGCCAGCCGTCTTTGGAGTTGCGGTAGATGTTGGTAGCGTAGATGGGGGGCTGTCGTTCCCCGGTGCCTTTCAGGGTGACCCTCTCCTCCAGGATATGGACGGCGATGTTCTCCTCCTCGATCCACTGCAGGTGATTGATGGTGATATCTACCTTCAGTTCCGGGTCCAGCATTGGTTCCCACATCTTGCGAATGGCTTCTGGTCCGTGATGCATGGGCTGCATCGGAAGGAGGCAGGCGATCTGGGGGGAGTTTTCCCAGGCTGACATCATCTTCTCCAGGTCAGCGTCGTCGATGGCATCGTAGTAGGCATCTTCCACGTCCGCAGCGCTCTTGAAAGCCGTGTTCATACTGTTTTAACCCCTATCTAAATGCAGTGTGTCCGGCATCATAGGGGAGCCGGTGGCGATTTACAAAGTTCAGTATTTAGTATTCAGAAGTCGGTATTCAGTATTCAGAATGAAAAACAGGGAGAACCTTGCAGAACCTGGAACGATCCCATCCTGGCTTCTATCAACACTGCTCCCAGGGGAGGTTCTGGAAACGCCAGCCGTTGATGACGCTGCGATGGTAATGATCATCACGCTCCCCCTCGAAACCCTCCTCAACGTGGAACACCCGGTTGAAATCCGCCTCGATCAATGTATTTCCCGCCTCCAGCGAGCGTTTGCCACTGCGGCAGATGAGGATCACCGGCGCACACCCCTCGTCCTTGACGCAGACAGCGCCACCCAGTAGCAGTTTGCGGATATCGGTGACAAATTCCGGATTCACGGTCCAGTCCGGTTCATCGATCCAGGGTACGTGTATGGCCCCCGTCGGGTGACCGACAAACAAAAACTCCATGCTCGAGCGTATGTCCACCAGTACCGCCCGGGGATCGTCCTGCGTCAACTGCCACGCCTGTTTGGCCGTGAGCCCAATCAGTTCTCTATCACTCATCTCAAACTCCCTTTAGCCCGCTATCTATAAAACTACAGCCTACATTATATAAATTAAATTTATAGACTAAAATGATCTTTTTTAAAAGTGTAATTTAAAGTCCGATCCCAGGTCAGCCGCTAACGCCCAAAGGAGCCAGAAGTCCGTGGCCTCGATGCGTCAGGAGCTGATTAGAAAATGCGATTACACCGGATTTCCCCCCCCCTTATGTGGGCGTTTCTGCTCTGCTGGAGCGGGGTGGGCGGTGCCGACACTGTATTATCGGAAACAGCCGATGTGCGAGTACTGATCGATATCTCCGGCAGCATGAAGAAGAATGATCCGGATAATCTGAGGCGCCCGGCGGTGCGGATGCTGGTGGGGTTGCTGCAGAATGGGTCCCGTGCCGGGATCTGGACCTTTGGCCAGTATGTGAATATGCAGGTTCCGCTGGGGCAGGTGGACGGGAAATGGAAGAGGAAGGCCCGGAAAGGGGCGGGAAGTATCCATTCACGAGGTCTTTTTACCAATATCGAAGAGGCGATCAAACGGGCAACTGCCGACTGGGAGGGCCCCAGTTACAGATATCGGCGCCATCTCATACTATTGACTGACGGCATGGTGGATGTTTCCAGGGAGCCAGATGAGAGCATCGTTTCCCGTAAGCGAATCCTGGAGCAGTGGCTTCCGCGGCTGAAGGAATACGGTGTTCAGGTGCACACGATTGCCCTCTCCCAGCGGGCGGATGGGATGTTATTGGAGAGGCTGGCCCGGGGGACTGGTGGCTGGTACGAACAGATCGAAGAGGCAGAACAGCTGCAGCGGGTGTTTCTGAGGTTGTTTGAAAAGGCCGGAAGACCGGACACACTGCCCTTGAAAGATAACACCTTTCGCATCGATGACACGATTGAGGAGGCGACACTGCTGGTGTTCCGGAGTACGGATGCGGTAGACACTCGGGTAATCACCCCGGACGGGATCGACTTTGGTGCGGCAGAGCCCCCTGCCAATGTCAGTTGGCACCGGGATGAAGGGTATGACCTGCTTACCATCACCCAGCCACAAACGGGAGAGTGGCGAATACAGGCGGCTATCGACCCGGATAATCGGGTAATGGTGGTGACCGATCTGAAAATGCAGGTATCCGAACTTCCGGCCTGGGTGGTGATGGGTGAACGGCTCCCCCTGTCGCTTCATTTCAGCCATCAGGGTAAACGGATCGTTAAAAAAGCGGTTCTCGACCTGGTTGTGGTAGAGGGGCAGATGGTGGATGCGCGGGCTCCGGGTCAACCCCAGCGGATACTGGATGAGGGTCAGGAGGGGGATGAGAAGGCCGGTGATGGCGATTTCAGTCTGCTGCTGAGTGGCGATCTGGCAGCAGGGCAGGCAGAGCTGGTAGTCAGGGCGGACGGGAAGACCTTTCAGCGGGAGCAGCATCAGGTATTCGAGTTACTGCCACCCGCAGTGATTCGCGTGGAGGAAGTGGC
>JAUUYI010000380.1 GCA_030590525.1 Sedimenticola sp.
CCGTCGGCTCCGACTGGAGGCACGGCTATTTCGACCCCATCGATCCGGTACGCGACGCAGATCTTCAAGGTCTTCAGCCCATCCAGCACGTCCAGCTTGGTGATGCACATGCCAGTGACGCTGTTGATCTCAAGAGAGCGACGCAGGGCGACCGCGTCGAGCCAGCCACAGCGGCGTTGACGACCGGTGGTGGCACCGAACTCGTGCCCTTTCTCCCCCAGATGCTGCCCCACCTCATCAAACAGTTCGGTAGGAAACGGACCCGCACCCACCCGGGTGGTATAGGCCTTGACGATACCCAGGATGTAATCGAGATCACGCGGCCCTACGCCACTGCCGGCACAGGCGCCACCGGCGGTGGTATTGGAGGAGGTGACGAAGGGGTAGGTCCCGTGATCGATATCCAGCAGCGCACCCTGGGCACCTTCGAACATGATGCTCTTGCCCTCGGCGCGCATCCGATGCAGGGTGCCCGGGATATCCTCGGCCAGAGGGGCCAGCCGTTCACCCTGGGCAAGTGCCTGATCCAGCACCTGCTGGTAGTCCACGGTGTCGGCCTTGAAGTAGTGCTCCAGCGCGAAGTTATGGTATTCCATCACCTCCCGCAGCCGCTCCGTGAACTGTGCCGGCCGGAGCAGTTCGCCAAAGCGTATGCCACGACGGGAGACCTTGTCTTCATAGGCCGGTCCGATACCCCGTCCAGTGGTGCCGATGGCCTGTTTTCCCCGTGCCAGCTCCCGGGCCTGATCGAGGGCGATATGATAGGGCAGAATCAGCGGGCAGGATTCGCTGATGCCCAGGCGCTCGCTGGCCAGAACACCGTTTTTCGCCAGCATATCGATCTCTTCCAGCAGTGCGCTGGGAGAGAGCACCACACCATTGCCAATCAAACAGCGGACGCCCTCGCGCAGAATCCCGGAGGGGACCAGATGCAGCACCGTCTGTTTGCCATCGATCACCAGGGTGTGGCCCGCGTTGTGCCCCCCCTGAAAACGTACCACGGCTTGTGCCTGGTCGGTCAGCAGGTCGACGATCTTCCCTTTTCCCTCATCACCCCACTGGGTGCCGATGACTACAACATTCTTGCCCATTTTTAGACGCTCTTGTTAAATTTTCTGTAAGAGAGAGGCTCTTGCAAAACTCCTGAATTCCCTCCCCTTTGAGGGAGATAGTCAGAATGAGGGTGAGTAGAATCAAAGTGTTATCTTTGTTGATCGTAACTCCTCAATAAGCCTGGGCAAGAATCTAAAAGGTAGGGTGGATCAAGCGGAGCGGATCCACCAGGCTATGGAGTGCTGGTGGATCCGTCGCTCCGCTCCTTGATCCACCCTACCCGTTTGCCCAGGGTTATTGAGATATTACTGTTGATCCCCTCACCCCAACTCTCTCCCGCGGGAAGAGGGTTGGGGTGTGGAGGTCAGATCGCCGTGATGACCCACTCGCCACCCTGTTTCACCAGTTTTTCCCCGCATTCCATCTCACGGGCATCCCCCGCCTGCCCCGGCAGCGACTGGATCACTCGCCGGCCCTGGCTCCGCAGTATCTCTACACGCCGTATCAACATCGGATCATCGATGGCCGGTGAGAATATCGCAGGTTCCTGTTTCCAATGCTGCCGCCGCCCCAGGCGAAACAGCTGTTTCAAATCCGCACTGAAACCACAGGCCGGCCTGGCCCGTCCGAACAGTCGTCCAATATCATCGTAGCGCCCACCCCGCGCCACTTCCTGACCCTGACCAGGAATGAAGGCGGCGAACACCACTCCCGTGTGGTAGTGGTAACCCCTCAGCTCTGCTAGATCATAGTGTACCGGAATCCCGGGCATCCGTTCTCCCAACAGCTTAGCCAACTGCTTGAGCCTGCCCAGGGCAGAGAGCACCTCCTCCCCTGCCCCCGCCAATTGCTTCGGCGCTCGATCCAACACCGCATCTCCACTCATTTCGGCCAGTCCGACCAGCATCTCCCCAAGCCCATTCTCAACGTCGAAGCTATCCACCAGCACCTGCAGTTCAGGAATCGCCTTACGCTGCAGCGCCTCGAACAGGGCC
>JAUUYI010000289.1 GCA_030590525.1 Sedimenticola sp.
CGCCGAGATGCAGGCCTTTGTCGAGCGTTGCAAGTGCCCGCCGCCTTGCATCCTGGTACTGGGTATCGCGATCAACAATGGTACGCAGTTCGTCGCTGAGCATGCCGCTGATAGAGGTTGCTCGCTGAGCAGCTATGACCTTTAACTGCCGAATCAGGCCCTTTTCGAGTGAGACCGTCAGGTTTTGTCGCATGGTAGGGCTGCTCCTGCTGTTCGCTGCTCTTTATCACGTATAGCACGTGATCGGTTGGCAATCAACCTTGTGGCCTGAAAGGGGTGCAATTCCAGGGGCTACAAGGGACAGACCAAGGTTTTCCTGATAAGAAATTGCAATGAATTGTTGGACTTCGCAAGCTCAGCCCACCCTACGGCATGATCTCCAGGATGATCTTTTCGAACAGCTCGGGGGTGGATTCACCCAGGATTCGGGTTCGGAGGACTCCCTTCCCATCGACAAAAAAGGTGGTGGGGAGGCCCATCACGCCGTAGCCTCGGGCCAGTTCCCCCTCCTGGTCCAGCAGGGTGTCATACGAGATACCGAGCGAGTCGATGAATTTCTGCGCCGTGGCCCGGTTCTGGCGCACGTTGACGGCCAGGATCACCAGCCCCTGCTCCCGATATTTCTGGTAGACAGGTTCCAGCTGTTTCATCTCGCTCTCGCAGAAGGGGCACCAGTCGGCCCAGAAGCGGACGGCGACGGTCCGCCCCGCATAGTCCCCCGGGAAACTCGCCTTGCCCCCTGCCAGTCGCTCCAGCGTGAATGCCGGTGCCGGCTGACCATTGACCAGTTGCTTTGTCTCCTCACCACAGCCGGAGAACAGGGCGATCGAAACGAACAGGAGTAGTGTGGCTACGATGTGTAGCCATGCCTTATGTGGGAAGGCAGGGTGTGGTGCTCCGGTGTCAGGTGCAATATCACGTGAATTTTTCATGAGTCGCGGGTTCTCGGACAGGCCTTTCGACGGGATTAATCGGGTGCTTGCAAAAATATTCGCTTACCACCAGACATCCACCATGGTCAGGTTGGAGTTGAGGATGGCATAGGCAGCAATCATGTAGAACAGCAACATGAAGAGCATGGATACCCCGATCAGCTGACGGCCGCCCGCCGGGATGATCTCCCGCAGACTGGGTATGCCCTGGAACGGCATGATGGCGCCGGCACCGAGCGCCAGGGCGGTACCGATAAAGAGCGGGATATAGAGATAGTACCCCATAAAATCGTGCCCCTGCTTGAGGATGCAGAAGGGGCAGTGATGATTGGGGTGTTCGTAGATATAGAGTGCCACGCAGGAGACGATGGCCAGCAGGGCGATGAGAAATGCGACCAGACTGGTGACAGCGAAGGCGACACCTCCCCGATGCCGCAGCAGATACCAGCCACCTGTAACCAATAATGCTGCGCCGCTGGCGGCAAACAGCAGCATGGCGGTACTCGGCTCCACGCCGGAGAGCTCCGCCGCCACCCCCTGGCCTTCCGGTGTGAACAGGGAGCCGCAGCAGGAGGTGATGATGTCCGGGTCCAACTCGAGAAAATAGGTGGTCTGCAGCAGCAGTTCGGCAACCACCAATGGCAGAATCAGCAGCAGCAGGCCATATTTTATCCGTACCAGCGGATAGTCGCTCGCCTCGTTGTCTACATGGTTGAGGGTCAGCCAGGCAGCACCGGAAAAGAAGATGCTGATCTTGAGGTAGAGGGTGGGCCAGCCGTAGGGGTTTACGTTCAGCACCCCGGTGGCGCACATGGCACCGACAAACTGGGAGGACATCTGCTCTGCATTGTAGATAAACA
This sequence comes from Sedimenticola sp., assembly GCA_030590525.1. GTDB lineage: Bacteria > Pseudomonadota > Gammaproteobacteria > Chromatiales > Chromatiaceae > JAUXBK01. Next base: position 1,793 of record JAUUYI010000289.1, read on the forward strand.
GCAGCAGGGAGACCAGTTCCGCGGTAAAGCTGAAGGTGACCAGGGTCGAGATCAGGTAGGTGCGCTGCTCCATTCTCAGCTGCAGTTCGCTGCCGCTGCCGATGTCCCAGTGCCTCATCACCTGGAGACCGAAGCCGGTGGCCAGCAGTAGCATGCCTGCAATCACGAACGACACCACAGTGAGGGCCAGGATGGAGGTGTTCAGCAGCATTGCGGGTCCCGCAGTTGCCCGTCGCACATCTCAACCACACAATCGACCACCGGTGAATCGAACACCACCGGATCATGGCTGGTGAGAAGGATGGTTCTGCCGGTCTGTTTCAGGCCGTCGACAATGGCCATGAATTCCCGCGACAGCCGGCAATCGAGATTGGCGGTGGGCTCGTCGGCGATCAGGATTGCCGGGTCATTGATCAGGGCCCGGCAGATGGCGGTGCGTTGGGCCTCTCCGCCGGAGAGCCACTCCACCCGCGATTCCGCCTTGGTCCCCAGGCCGAACTGGTGTAACAGCATCAGGGCAGACTGGCTCAGCTGTGCATGATCCAGTCCCAACGGATAGGCGGGCAGCATCACGTTCTCCAGTACCGAGAGTCCCTTGATCAGATTGAACTGCTGAAAGATGAAGCCGAAGGTACTGCGCCGGATCTCGGTCATGAACCGCTCTGGCAGCCCTGACAAGATCTGCGTTCCCAGTGTGATGCGGCCGGAGGTGGGGCGTGACAGGCAGCCGATCATGGAGAGCAGGGTGGTCTTGCCGGAGCCGCTGGGCCCTTTGAGTACCGTGGCCTGATGAGGCTGGATGCTCAGGTCCACCCCGCGGATGGCCCAGAACTCGTTTGGGCGTCCCTGGTTGAAGGCCTTTTTCACCTGATGCAACTGGATGGGTTCCATTATCGCATTACCGTGTCAGGGTCGGTGATGGCGGCACGCCAGATCGGGATGATGGTGGCCACTGTGTAAGGGAAGACGGTAAAGAAGAACAGGGTTGCCAGCTGCAGGCCATCGACAAAGGGTGTCAGGCGGAACTCGGGGTAGAGTACAGACCACCCTTTCAGGACCGGTTCGAACAGGCCGGCGTTGGCATAGAAGACGTGGCCGTAAGCGGCCAGGTAGCCGAGCAGGAAGGCGGAGAGAGAGATGATGGCTCCCTCCCAGAATTTCATGCGAATCACGTCTGAGGTCTCCCAGCCGATTGCCTTCAGGATTCCGATCTCCCGGCGTTCCTCGGCGCTCAGGCCGGATGCCTTGTCCCAGGCGAAGATAACGAAGGCGAGGATGGCGCCGGTCAGCAGAACGAATACGATGCCCTGGCGCCAGTTGAAGATGGCATCATAAGTACGAAGGATCTCGTCCCGCAGGATGGGACGGGTGTCGGGCAGCCGGAGGGTCAGTTTTTCTGCCACTTTGCGGCGCTCTTTGGGGTTTCTGACACGGAGGATCAGGTCGGTGTAGTAGCCCTCGGGAATGCCAAAGAAGGCGCGGAAGCGCGGCTCGGATACCAGGATCAGGTCAGCACTTACCAACTCCGATTCGGTTGCCAGAATACCACTTACCTTAAAGGTATAGGCATTGCCATCACTGGAACGGAAGGTGAGAAAATCCCCTGTAGAGACGCCGCGGGTGCGGGCGATGGCGGCCCCGATTA
>JAUUYI010000124.1 GCA_030590525.1 Sedimenticola sp.
GACGGGCGCCTCGACGCCCCAAATTCAGGGATTTATTCTTACCGCGGCCTAAACACCCGCCCTGATTTCTGAAACCCGAAAAATGGGCTGAATCTGCAGGATCAGTCTGATGCTGCCAGCTGTTTCTGTTTTTCGCCGCCATCATAGATGATGTATGGAGCGCTCTCACCCATGATCACCCCCTCATCGACCACCACCTTGCTGACATTGTCCATTGATGGCAGATCGTACATGGTATCCAGCAACACCTGTTCCACGATGGTTCTGAGACCGCGGGCGCCGGTTTTCCGAGCCATCGCCTTGCGGGAGATTGCCCGCAGGGCATCCACCCGAAACTCCAGTTCGCAATCTTCCATCTCGAACAGGCGGCCATACTGCTTCACCAGGGCATTCTTAGGCTCAGTCAGGATCCGGACCAGCGACGCCTCATCTAACTCTTCCAGGGTCGCCACTACCGGCAGTCGACCGACAAATTCCGGAATCAGCCCGTACTGGATCAGGTCCTCAGGCTCCACATCCGTGAGCACTTCCCCCACCTTTCGGCTGTCATCCTTGCTGTGGATATCGGCCGAAAAACCGATGCCTCCCTTTTCTGAGCGGTTTCGGATCACTTTTTCCAGGCCGGAAAAGGCGCCACCGACAATGAACAGGATATTCGCCGTATTCACCTGCAGGAACTCCTGCTGGGGATGCTTACGTCCGCCCTGGGGCGGCACCGAGGCAACGGTGCCCTCGATCAGCTTGAGCAGGGCCTGCTGCACCCCTTCACCAGAAACGTCGCGGGTGATGGAGGGGTTGTCTGATTTACGGGAAATCTTATCAATCTCGTCGATATAAACGATACCTGTCTGCGCCTTGGCTACATCATAATCACACTTCTGCAGCAGTTTCTGGATGATGTTTTCCACGTCTTCACCCACATATCCTGCCTCGGTGAGGGTGGTAGCATCGGCGATGGTGAAAGGTACATTGAGCATCCGGGCCAGTGTCTCCGCCAGCAGGGTCTTGCCTGAGCCGGTGGGGCCAATAAGCAATATGTTGCTCTTAGCGATCTCGACATCACCTTTTTTGCCACAGGAATCCAGGCGTTTGTAGTGATTGTAGACCGCTACCGACAGCACCTTCTTGGCCCGTGCCTGGCCAATAACGTACTGGTTGAGCATCTCGTTGAGTTCATGGGGGTTAGGCAGGCTGCTGGCAGCCTCAGCGCCGCCCTCCTGCATCTCCTCACGGATGATATCGTTACATAACTCAACGCATTCGTCGCAGATAAAGACGGATGGACCGGCAATCAGCTTGCGCACCTCATGCTGGCTCTTACCGCAAAACGAGCAGTAGAGCAGTTTGCCGTCATCACCCCGGGTCTTATCTTCACTCATTACGCACTTCCTCTCAGGCTTGTACCGCAACTATTACCACAAATCCACCTTCCCGACCAGATCCAACTGCGAACTCCTTCCCTGATACGGTCCCGCGGCCCTAAAGTCAGGCTCCGCCACCCGCTGTGGTTGGCCGCTGATCCAGAACCTGATCTATCAGGCCATACTCGACCGCATCTTCACCACTCATGAAGTTATCCCGTTCAGTATCATTCTCAATCGACTCCAGGGACTGCCCGGTATGGCGCGCCAGGATATGATTGAGACGGTCCCGCAGCAGCAGGATCTCCTTGGCATGGATCTCGATATCCGTCGCCTGCCCCTGAAATCCACCCAGAGGCTGATGAATCATCATCCGGGAGTTAGGTAGACAGAAGCGTTTGCCCTTCTCGCCCCCGGTCAGCAGCAGCGCGCCCATACTGGCCGCCTGGCCGATGCACATGGTACTGACAGGGGGGCGGATGAACTGCATCGTGTCGTAGATCGCCAACCCGGCACTGACCGAACCGCCAGGGGAGTTGATATAGATATGGACGTCCTTGTCAGGATTCTCCGACTCGAGAAACAGCAACTGTGCGACCACCAGATTGGCCATGTGATCCTCTACCGAACCCACCAGAAAGATGACCCGCTCCTTGAGCAATCGGGAATAGATATCGAAGGAACGCTCTCCCCGCGGCGTCTGCTCGATGACGATAGGTACCAGCCCCAGGCTTTCCGTACTCAATCCACTCATAATAGTTGTATCGTCCATTCCAGAGAAATCCTTTAAAACAAACCTTTGCCGGCCGGCTCTCTGGCGGCTTCGTTGGAGGGGTTCATCAGCTGGTCGAAATCAGACTCAACCTCCTCCACCCGTGCTTTTTCCAACACCCAATCCACCACCTGGTCCTCGAGTACTACATTTTCAATCTGGGCCAACTGATTCTTATTACTGTAATAATAGTCCACAACTTCCTGTGGGCTCTCGTATGAGCCAGCAAACTGCTCAACTCTCTTCCGGACCTGAGTCTCATCCAGCTGGATGTCGTTCTTTCTGATTATCTCACCAATGATCAGGCCCAGTGCGACCCGGCGCTGGGCCTGCTCATGAAACAGATCCAGTGGCAGCTCGATGCTGCTGGTCTGTCCACCCTGGGCCATGTTCTCCCTGGCCTGATGCTGCAACCCCTCTGCCTCCCGCTTCACCAGCACCTTCGGCACCTCCAGGTTATTTATCTCCAGCAGTGCATCCATTGCCTGTTGCTTGAGATCCGAGCGGATCTTCTCCTCCAGTTCCCGTTCCATGTTGGAACGAATCTCCAGATAAAGTGCCTCAACGCCGCCTTCCTCCACCCCAAATGCACGGGCGAACTCGTCATCGAGCTCCGGCAGGTCCGGCTCAGACACCTTGATCACATCCACCTCGAATACTGCATCTTTACCGGCCAGGGTTTCAACCCGGTAATCCTCTGGAAATTGCAGTTCAAGGGTACGCTTGTCACCCGCGCTGCTGCCAATGAGACCCGCATCAAAACCATCGATCATGGCACCCGACCCGATGACCAGCGGCACCTCTTCAGCGGTGCCCCCCTCGAAGGCCTCACCATCGATGAAACCCTTGAAGCTGATTATCACCTGATCTCCATCCCGGACCTCACGCTCCGTCTCATTCCAGGTTGTGCGCTGTTTACGCAGCTTTTCTATCATGTTTCCCTGGTCGGCATCGCTTACAGTGGCCGCCTGCCGGCGGATGCTGGCGCTACTGAGATCCTGCAACTCCACCTCAGGCATCACCTCAAAAACTGCGACGTAGGCCATAGTATCTTCCGGTACATCTCCTACCGGCTCGATCACAGGGTCGCCGGCAGGTAGCAAATTCTCCTGAGACAACGCTTCGAAGTAGGTGGATTTGACCAAGTCCCCGAATATCTCCTGTCGCACCTGGTCGGAAAAGCGCTTGCGCACGACCGAAATCGGCACCTTACCCGGGCGAAATCCGTCCAGCTTGACGCTGCGGGAGAGTTCTTTCAAACGCTTCTCTACCGATTCGTTTATCTGCTCTGCTGGCAGCTCAACCCTCATCCTGCGCTCGAGCCTTTCACTCGACTCAATCGAAACTTGCATCAAAAAACCTCTCTGGCAGACCCTGTCGCCATTGGTCGTGGTAGAAGAAAAACGGCAATCACCATTCCGAATTAAAAAATCTGGTGCGAAAGGGGAGACTCGAACTCCCACCCCTTGCGGGACTGGAACCTAAATCCAGCGCGTCTACCAATTCCGCCACTCTCGCTTACAGCGCCCCCAAACGAGGGATTTTTGCCAAACAGTCGATCATTGTACAACAGAGTTGCTGTTTGGCCCGAATCTTTCACAAATTATGCTTGATCTCGCTTGTTTCTTGATTCCGCAAGGAATATTTCCTCAGTCGGCCGTAGTCACCGACACGCCGCTCCTTCGAAAATTTCCTTGTGAAACCAGTATACTGCGCGATATCGGCACAAATTTATGAAATCTTCGGGTTAGATAACCCGGGAAAAGTTCTTCTGCTGCGCCACAGGTGGCAGATATTTGTCGAAGGCCATGCAGACATTCCGGATCAGCAGCCGCCCACGGGGCAGCACCCGGATCCCCTGCCGGTTCAGCTCGATCAGCCCATCCTCCTGCATTTCCTGCAGGCGCTTCAGGTTGTCGACAAAATAATCCCCGAACGAGATTCCCCAGGCCGCTTCCAGTTGCGCGAAGTCCAGCTTGAAATTACAGATCAACCGGGTGATCACATCGCGCCGGATGAGATCATCCCGGCTCAGTTCTATCCCGCGAAACACCGGCAGGCGCCCGGCATCAAGATGCTGGTAATACTCATCCAGCCCCCGCTCGTTCTGGCTGTAAGTCGGCCCCACCATGCTGATAGAGGTAACTCCCATCGCCACCAGATCACACTCAGAGTGGGTGGAATAGCCCTGAAAGTTGCGGTAGAGAGTTCCTTCCCGCTGGGCCAGCGCCAGTTCATCATCCGGCCGGGCAAAGTGATCCATCCAGATGTAGACATAACCTGCAGCCGCAAGGTGCTCGATGGTGTTCTTCAGTATATCCAGCTTCACCGCAGGCGATGGGAGATTCTGCTCATCGATCCTGCGCTGGGGCTTGAAGCGCTCGGGAAGATGCGCATAGTTGAAAACCGACAATCGGTCGGGACCCACCTCGATCACCCGGTCCAGGGTACGCAGGAAACTCTCTACCGACTGAAATGGCAGGCCATAAATCAGATCGATACTGACCGAACGGTACCCATACTCACGGGCAGCTTCCAGCACCGTCATGGTCTCTGCTTCGGACTGAATACGATTGACGGCCTTCTGCACCTTGGGGTCCAAATCCTGCACTCCAAGGCTGAGGCGGTTGAAGCCCACCTCCCGCAACATTCTGATGGTCTGCGCCGTGGCTTCCCTCGGGTCGATTTCGATCGAATACTCGCCACTGTCGTCATCCGCCAGAGAGAAATGCTCACCGGTGACCTGCATCAACTCCCGCATCTGATCATGGCTGATGAAGGTGGGCGTGCCGCCACCCCAGTGCAGCTGCTCCACCCGCCTGCTGCGGTCGAACAATTCCCCCTGCAGGATGATCTCTCGATGGAGTCGTTCCAGGTATCCCCCGGCCATCCCCCGATCCTTTGTCGCTATCTTGTTGCATGCGCAGTAGAAGCAGACCGTGTCGCAGAAGGGAATATGAAAATAGAGGGAGAGCGGCCGGCCGGATGCGTTGCTGCTGACGGCGGCAGCGCGATACGCATCCTCCCCGAAGCCTTCATGGAACTGGGGGGCGGTGGGGTAGGAGGTATAACGAGGTCCGGCGTAATCATATTTATTGATCAGCGCCGGATCGAAAATCAGGGATTGATCCATCGAATGCTCCATTGTTGGATTTCGTGCAAAACAGGCAAAGCCAGAACCGGCACCTGCGAGGCTGAAAAAGTGGCCTCAGTCGGGGCTCTTGCAAATCGCTTCAATCTTTCTCCCGGGGGGGAGAGGGGTTGGCAGAACCTCAGTCACCCTCGCCTATGTCGAGCCCCCTGCGATGGGTCTCGTTGATCTGCTTCAGCAGGATCATGAACGGAATCTGATGGGTGTGCGTCTCGGCGGTCTCCATAAACGGCAGATCCTCCCGCCCGAACGCATACTCTCCTCGACACATGGCGTCGTACACATCATTGATCCCCTGCTCCAGGATCCCCAGGAATTCCGGGTATCGCACCATTTCCCCGATCTCCTCCATATCGTATAGCAGGCATTCACGCAGATCGCCAACCTCGAATCTGGCCTGCTTGACCCATTCTGCATACTCCTCTGGAGTTCTCGCCCGTTGCAACGCCATGATTCACTGCTCCTCACAGATTAAGTGGTTGATACTCATTCAACTGCTCTGCCGTCAACAGGAATACCCCCTCCCCTCCCCGTGCAAATTCAAGCCACAGAAAAGGTACCTCGGGGTATCTGGCGACCAGCGCCCGGGCGCTGTTACCCACCTCCACCACCAGGATCCCTCCCGGTTCCAGATAGTCTGCCGCCTCGCTAAGGATCCGTTCCACCAGATCCAGCCCCTCCTCTCCCGCCTCCAGGCCCAACACGGGTTCCTGCCGGTATTCAGCAGGCAGGGTCGCCAGTTCATCCCGGCTGACATAAGGCGGATTGCCCACGATCAGGTCATAGCGCCGCCCCCGTACGCCATCGAACAGGTCCGAGAGGATTGGCTCTACCCGCTCTTCCAACTGGTGCCGCCGGGTATTAATCTCCGCCACCTCGATGGCCGCCGGAGAGATATCCACCGCATCCACGCTAGCCTCTGGAAAAGCATGGGCACAGCCGATGGCTATACAGCCGCTTCCGGTGCAGAGATCCAGCACCCGGGTCACGGACCCGGATTGTACCCAAGGCTCAAAACCGTTCTCGATCAGTTCGGCAATAGGGGAACGGGGCACCAGGACAGTCTCATTGACGAAGAACCTGAGGCCGGCAAACAATGCTTCCTGGGTCAGATAGGCAGCGGGCAGCCGCTCTTCGATCCGCCGCTGCAGCACGCCTTGCACCTCCACCCGTTCCGTGGGCGTCAATCGTGCGTCCAGGTAGGCGACGGGGAGATCTGACGGAAGATGCAGTACATGGAGCACCAGCACCACCGCCTCATCCAGCGCATTATCGGTACC
>JAUUYI010000038.1 GCA_030590525.1 Sedimenticola sp.
GCAGGCTGGTGATGCCCTTGTCGGAGTTCACCATCGCCAATTCAGGTCGCTTCGTATAACAGGCCTGGATGTCCGCCTCGATTGTGGCCCGCTGGTCTTCCGGCAGGCCCTCTATCTTCGCATAGAGATCGCCCAGTCCATTGTTTGGGTCGACACCCAGTTGATCAAAGACAGCGGCATGCTTATCAAATACGTCCTCGAAGAATACGGAGAGCACTTGACCGAAGATGATGGGGTCGGAGACCTTCATCATGGTAGCCTTCAGATGCAGGGAAAACAGTATCCCCTTCTCTTTTGCATCTTCTATCTGTTGTTCGAAAAAAATACGCAATGCGCGCTTGCTCATGTAGGTCGCATCGACCACTTCGCCGGCCAGAAGAGGATAGGTATCCTTGAGAACCGTCACCTTCCCTTCTGCATCGACAAACTCGATCCGAACATCCATCGCTTCACCGACCGTGACCGATATCTCGTTGGAACGGAAATCGCCACTTGTCATGCTAGCCACATGAGATTTCGATTCTGCACTCCACTCCCCCATGGAATGCGGATGTTTCCTGGCATAATTCTTGACCGCGGCAGGCGCCCTGCGGTCGGAATTTCCTTCCCGCAACACCGGGTTCACGGCGCTCCCCAGCACCTTGGCGTATCGGGTTTTGATCTCACGCTCCGGGTCGTTTCGAGGATCTTCAGGATAGTCCGGAATAGCGTAGCCTTGTGACTGTAACTCCTTGATTGCAGCCTTCAACTGTGGGATAGAGGCACTGATGTTCGGCAGCTTGATAATATTGGCCTTCGGATCCTGGGTCAGCGCACCCAATATGGCCAGATCATCGGACTGCCTTTGACTCTCCGTCAGATTGTCCGGGAAATTGGCGATGATCCTGCCCGCGAGGGAGATATCCCTGGTTTCGATGTTGATACCGGAACCTTGGGCAAACACCTTGATGACAGGGAGAAACGAGCACGTCGCCAATGCGGGCGCCTCGTCGGTTATTGTGTAGATGATCTTCGGTGTCTGGTCTGTCATGTCTCTTTCTCGATTCGTGGCTGAAGGTAGCTGTTCAACATTATCCGTGGGTTGGGGTGGCTATGGGATGTTAGCCCGCATTTCTCACCAGGACGACGAGCCCTCGCTTGATCTTTGAATCCACAAGAAATTTTCCTCAGGTCGCTTCCGGCATCTGCCGTACAGGGATGTACCAATGCCGCGAGTGCAGGATGCACAGGAGCGGCCTGCCTCCCGCGACACTTGTACTTCCGTGTACGTCGTCAGAAATACAGCCCGTATTCCGCTCCTTCGGAAAATCCCTTGTGAATCCAAATCTCTGCGCGATCATCCCGCCCCCTGGTGAGAAATGCGGGTTAGGGCTCATCCGACATAACTGCACTTGCTGGCCGGGGTTCGGGTATCCATGTTACGACCCCGGTTGGTATGGTCGTCGATCTCAGCAGCGGAGCCGATCATCCGCCCGAACAGGAAGGTTGTAAAGGCTGCTGACTCCATCACCCGCTCACTGATTTCCCCCGCCATATAGGGTTTCCACAGCATCTTGAGCAGAATCACTGCGATTACCGCATCCACATTCACGCAGTAGACAGTGCTGCTGACCCCGACCCGGTACAGGGCCTGCACCAGCTCATGGTAGAAGTCTAGAAACACGTTGTAGCTGCCTCTTTTGCTGAACAGTTCGTTGACGAACACCTCGCGGGGATCGTAGTTGACCGACTCCCCCTTGAACACCGGGTGGTTTATGCAGGGGATCTTGGTGTAGGTGATGTCACCCTCCGCCTTGGCCCGCTGCTTGTAAGCCAGATACTCCATGGCGTAATCGGTGGCCATCTGTTTCAGATCCAGACCGTGCTCCCGGGAGCCCGGATTGTTCAGTCCGGAGTCACGGAAGCGCTTCAGCAGGAAGGAGATCGCCTCGAAGCCATTGCCGCCGTGGGCGAAACCGGTGTGGGTGAGAAAACCGATGTAGCCCTTGTTCACCTGCACTCGCTCAGGGGCCTCCGGCCCGTCGGCACTGACCGCCCCCTTGGTGCCCTGAGCGGAGATGGTGCCCGGACCGTTGGATATGATCAACCCCAACAGTACCGAGAAGGCGAACAACGCCTCCTTGTCCGGACGATTCCCCAGCAGTGCCAGATGGGCCGTCTCGGTAAAACTCCACTGCTCCAGCAACTGCTGCTCCGGCACACCGCAGAAATCGCCTGCGGTCTGTTGTGCACTCTCTGCTGCCGACCCCACCAGGGCACTGTATATACGGAAGTGCCAGGGGAGATTCCGCAGGGTGAAGGCAGATATCCGTTTGCGCATCAGGGCCGGCCAGCCGAGGTGGCAGCTGATGGCAGCCAGTACCACCTGGCCCCGCAACGCCCGCCCCTCCTGCCTCGCCAGCGCCTTGAGAAACTCGAGGAAGACAGACTTTGCCCCCCGGGCAGCGACGGCGTCGAGCATGCTGTTACCACGGGCACAGGCCATTTCCGAGAGCAGCAGGCCGGCGGCCTCACCGCTGCCCGCCGCTTCCAGCTGGGCAGAGAAATCGAATGCCGTATCGGAAGGATCTTTCAGGCCACTCTTCTTGAACAGCTCCATCAGGAGCACCGCCGCCTGACGTGACGCATCCACCTCGTTAGGCCCCAGCACCGCGACCGCAGCAGTAAGTGCGGTATTTGGGCTGCTACCCGCCTGGCGAGCCGCTTCCACGGCGGTCAGCCCGATGTTGCCACTCTGGTTGACAAAGGCGTTCAGCGCCACGTTGGCCAGGGGCGTACCGTTCAGATCCGGATACTCCCGGATCAGACTCTGAACCAGATTCTCCTCGAATGTATGAGTGGAGGCATCCAGTACACTGGTGCCATGAATCCGGGTAACCTGGCTCTTCGGGTCCATCAGGGAGGCGCCGGAGGCATCCTTCATCATCTGTCGAGGAAATACCGCACCCACCTGCTCTCCAAGCCCGGCGATCTGATCGTTATAGGGTGAAACCGCATCCACTACCGGCAGATTCAGCTGATCCGGCAGCTTCAGCCCCTGAGGATTATTGAACCAGCACTTGAGGGAGAGGTCCCCCCGGGATTCGAAGTCGGGCTCCAGGCCACGTTTTGCCATCACTGCAGTCATGGCAATCGGAATATGGGAGAGGTTGGTTACCACTGCCCCCTTTTCAGAACAGACCGGGTTCTCCGGGGTAAACACCTCATCCACCCCGAATTCCCGCATGAACCACTCCTCTTTGGCCGCGGCACTGTCGCCACTCCCGGCGATGGCTCCCGCATGCCCGCATGCCCTGGTCAGCTTTGCCTTCCAGCGGCCGACCACACAAGCCACCACTGGCTTATCGAACGCCAGGCCATGCTCATAATAGCCGCCCGGCTCGATGTACATCACCGCCGCCCGAGAACGATCATCATTGTGAAAGGCGTGGGCCCATTCCGGAGCCGAGTAGTGGATGTAGACATCCTTGCCAGAGGAGAGGGAGACGGTGGTGCCCCAGCCGGCGGTGAGTAGATAGACGGCGATGGTGGTGGTGAAGTTTCCGGAGTTGGAAAAAATGGCGACCGAACCCGGCACCAGGGACTCTTCCGGGCTGCTGCCACCCAGGGCACCACCGATCCGTATGCGGTTGTGGGCATCGGCGATACCCAGGCAGTTGGCCCCGAAGATATCGATACCGCGCATCTGACCGATGGCGCGAATCACCCGGGCGTCACGCACCGGCACCTTCTCGGTCAGGATCACAATCTTTCTCAGACCCGGATTGATCCGTACCACCTCCAGCACCCCGTCCCGCACCCCGGCCGGCGGCAGATAGACCACCGCCACATTGAACTGGTGCCCGGCCTCCATTGCCTCCGCCACATTGTCATAAACAGGTATCTCTCCTGCCGCTGTCTTAATACTGGTTCCGGAGCGCCCCGGTGCGGTACCGCAGACGACATTGCCACTCGAGAAGGCGTGGCTGACCGGGGTGACGCTGCGGCTCTCACCACCGGTGATGTTGAGCACACAGACCCGGTCCTCCGGGGTGGAGAGTTCTGCCAGCGAGTCGATACCGACGTAATAATGGGGAAAAGCAGCTACACCTTGGGGATGCATAATAGGGCCCTTTCTATCTTGCCGCCCTCTGCCCATAGCGGACTGGCGGCCGTTCCACGAACACCTCTGCAGGAGGGGATGAAAAACCTTCAGCGGTCATCTTTGTCAATTCAGCTGATCCCAAGCCTTTGCGCCAGCTGTTCCCGACCACCGCCGGCCATCCAGAGATCTGTCGCCTGAGCGAAGCTCACCACCTCGCTCATGGCCGAATCATGGCCAAACATCTGGTAGGGCAGCCCCAGGGAATCCAGGGTGTCACGCAGATAGCCCATCCCACGAATCAGATTAGGACCGCCCCTTCCCACCACCACGTAGAGGGGCCGGGGACCATAGGTGTTGAAGTAATCCCGCAGAGCGTCCGCCATGGCACGGAAGGTCTCATAGATATCCGTGTTGTTGGCCTTACCACCGATAATAAACAGTACGTTGGACTGCTCCAGCCAGTGCTTGTAGACGATTCGACTGATGTCGTGCATCTTGGCATAGGGCGGATTGCCACCGAAATCGGAAGAGATGGTGGCGCTATTGCCCAACAGTTCGGTGACCAGGGCGTTGGCCCCGCCACCGAAAGTCATGGCGGTGATAGTGCCCTGTTCATTGATCACGTAGACATCGGACTGCCCCTGGTAGGTACGCAGCTGATTCACCTCCTGCTCAAAATCCGAGTAACTGGAGGCATCCAGATCCGCCGGCAGGCCAAGGCGTTTCCAGTTGGGGTCATCCTCATCCAGGGCGCACTTGAAATCACAAGCGACTGGCAACAGCCGCCCGTTGCTACCAGGCGACATACGGATCGGGTTCAGCTCCAGGGTAGTCATTCCATAATGGTGGTACAGATCCCACAGCTTGGGCAGGTACTGAACCAGTGGACTGATCAGTTCACGGGGGGCCTTCAGCCGCTTGAGGGCAGTGGAGATCACGAAGCCCTTGAGCCCGGTAAGGGGGTCGAATGGAATGCGGGCGACCTTCTCCGCCGGCAGTTCCTCCACATCCATGCCCCCATAATGGGTGATGGTGATAATGGGTGCCCGGTACTCGGTACTGTCGGTGATAGAGAAATAGATCTCGTTTTCCGCCGGCACCGCCCCCTCGAAGGTGACCCCCTCTGCCTTGTAGAGGGTATTGTTGTGAAAGTGCTCGGCAAAATAGAGCCGCGCCTTCTCCTTCATGGCAGAGCCCACGTCTCCGGCCCGGCCCAGCAGCCCCGCTTTACCCTTCTTGCCCACGCCACCCTTGAACATGGGTTTGATGAATACATCCCCGTGACGCTCGATCAAACCTTTGATCTGATCTGCGCTGGCTTCCGGGCCCAACACCTCGGCAGCGGGAAACTCCACTATACGGAGGAGTTTGGCACCCCAGTACATTCCTGTGATCTGCATCTTTTCGGCCTTCCGTTTTCGTTAACCGTTTCCACCGTGGCATCGATCAGTATGCACCTTTCCTGATCGTCACGACCTGGGTTTGGCAACCACTTCCAGCTTGGGCGGATTTATATCCTCGTGGTAGGCAATCCCCTGATCCCCGTCGATCTGCCCGGCGGGGCCGGGAACGGCCGGCAGTCCCGGTGGCGATGAGCCACTGGCGAGCTCGAGACCGGCCCGAAAGCAGGAGAGCGCCTGCGACTGCTCTCCGATCTGCTCCAGCAGTATCCCCAGATCCCGGTAGGCCTCTGCAGATGGCCCTGCCCCGATACTCGCCTCCAGGTAACTGCGCGCCTTGCCCCACAGGCGGTTTCGAATACACAGCCGACCGAGCGCAAGCAGCAGCACCGGGTCATGGGGGTGCTCCTGCAGCCAGGTCTCTGTATGGGAGAGTTGCTGGGCACCGTCACTGCCACTCACCTGACCATAGAGTGCCACCAGATCCGGGCTCCAATGGTTGTTGATGGCATCCAGCAGCAGTGCCGCTACCTGTTCCTCCTCGCCCAACTCCTTCAGATAGCTGGCATAGAGTATCACCAGTCCCTCGTCGTTTCGGGCGGCAACCGGCAGCGCCCTCCAGGCTGCCGCCAGCTGACGGTTTTCGCCACTGATGGCGGCCTGGTCCAACAGGCTGCGAAACAACCTCAGTTCCAGCCGCAGCGCCTCCTCCCGGGGGATCACCTTGCGTCGCTTCAATACCGGCAGCAGCTTTCCCAGCTCATCCCATCTGCCTGTCCGCTGATAAATCTCCTTCAGCATCGCCAACACCTGAGGGTGCCGGGGTGCGATCTCCCGTAACTGCCCCAGCGTTTTCAGCGCCTGCTCCAGCTCATTGTGATCCAGCTGCAGTTCCGCCCGGGTAAGCCCCACTGCCATCTCCGCCGCAGGCACCCGTTCCCGGGCCAGCTTCAGATAGTGATCACGTCGCTCATCCGCACCCTGCTGCTGGGCAGCACGTGCCGCTGCCAGGTAGTTCAGCAGCGGCGTCTCCGATAATCCGGCATATCTGAGCAGATCCTTCTCGGCTCGCTTCCACTGCCCCTCCGAGAGCTCCAGCAAGCCTCTGGTCAGAGCCTTCTGCGCCCGCTGGACACCCCGCTGTGCCTGCCACTGACGCAGACGGCCCGGTGCCGACCAGACACGGGCCGTCAGCCTGACCAGTAGATACAACAGCACGAACAGTACGAGATTGAGCAGCAGAACTAAGGCCAGGCTCGCCTCCACTGTCCAGTTGCCGAAACTGATCAGCACATAGCCATTGTCCTGCTTTACCGCCAGTGCCAGAAACACCGAGGCAGCCACCACCAGCAGGCCGATGATCAGGCCTTTCATTGCGCGCCTCCCGTTTCACTCTGCTCGCCTTTCAGACGCTTGCGCAATGCAATCAAGGAACCCGATATGTTGGGAACGACCGGTTTTAACCGCTCCTGCTGCAACTTGTCCAACGCCTCCAGCATCACTCCGGTGCCCACCTTTTTCGGGTCAAAAAACTCCTTCAGCGATCGGGCGGCGACCTGCAAATGCTGTTGGAACAGCGCCTGATCCTGCAGCAACAGCGCCAACCGGGCTGACTGCAGTTGCAGACGCAGATTCTGACGCACGAAAAAGTGCTGTTCCGGCGGCAGTGTGGCTGCCATCGGCGTACCCTGGCGCCGGATCACCACTACCGACTTGAAGCCCTCCCAGGCGTCCTGCAGCAGGGTATCCAGATCACGTTCCTCCGCTTCGACACCCCCAGTTTCTACCGGCAGAGCCGGTAACGTCTCGGATCTGGCACCGGACCCAGGCATCACCAGCAAATCCACCTGCTGCGCCAACCCCGTGAGTTGCGCGGAGAGGCCCGCCAGGTCCGGCAGTTGCACCCCTTTCAGGTGACTGATCTCCGTGGCCAGCAGTTCCCGCACTCCGATCCAGCCCGGATCACCACTGTCGCGCAACCGGGCATCCGCTGCCTGCAGTGCCAGAATTGCCGCCGGCACATCACCCGCCAACTGCAGCCGGGTATTCGCCACCTGCATCAGGTAATCCGCCTCGGCCGCCACCCATCGGTCACTGTCGCTTCCGATCCGGCGACTCATCGCCTCCAGGGCGTCCCGCATCTCCAGGCTACGCCGCTGCTCATTCTCACGGGTCTGCTGCAGCTGAAACCGCTCTTTTTCCAACTGCGAATTACCCTCGGCAAAGCGCTTTTGCTCGGCCTCCAACTGCTGTGCCCTGCTATCGAATGCCTGGCGCACCGACGCCAGACCAGCCTGAAGTTCGGCCCGCTGCCGGGCGCTCTGATCGACGCGCTGCCCTACCCGGGCCAGCTCTCCCTCCATTCGCTGCCACTGCTGGTATCCGACGGCGAGACCGCCTGCCACCAGCAGGAGAGCCATTAGAGAGAAGAAGAGAGCGAATCGTCGCCTGCCCTTTCGGCCCTCTCCGGGCGGGACAGGGATCTCCCGGACCTCCGCATCTTCGACCCGCTCCGCATCGATATCGATCTCCTGCCGGGTCTCTTCCAGCTCCGCATCCTCTTTTGCTCTCTCACTCATCCGCTTTTTTCCAGTTTACAGCACCGTTTTCCGATCGATTGCCCCATAAAAACATGTAACTTATCAATAACCCGTGAACCCGTGGCAAACGGGTAGACCCGGTGATGGGTGAACCGAGGCCACGGCCTGTCCGCTGCGAGCGTCCTCCCAAGACCAATAGAACAGGATAACTCGAGCGCTCGCAAGCACCTCTTCTCTGACAGACCAGGACTCAACCGCTCCGCCACCTGCAGATCGCCTCCAGAATGGAATGGTCGTCTGCCCGCAGTGCCTGCAGCAGCCGTCGGCAACCGAGTGCCTCGGCCCGCTCCCGCATGCGCTCCGAGATCACCACCAGTGGGGTGTCCCGTAGTAACCCGGAACCAGACTCACCCAATAGCGTGAGCAGATTCTCCAGGAGTTCGACACTGGTGGCAGTCACCACATCCACCTCGGAGCGCCAGCGCCCGATCAAGGGCCCCGCATCCACCTGCGGACACTGCCGCCGATAGACCCCCGCATAGCTCACTCCGGCGCCCCGGGCGGCCAGGGTCTCACCCAGCATGGCACGACCAATCTGACCACGAAAGATAAGAATGCGGCGCCCCGCCACTGATCTCATCGCCGGCATTGCCAACAACCCCTCGCTGTCATAGCGCTGTTCGGGAAAGATGTCCACCGGTTGCCCGGCAGCGGCCAGAGCGCGGGTGGTACCCTGCCCCACGGCAGCGATCAGAATCGACCCGGGCAGGCATCCGTCCGGCAGCAGTGGAAGACCTCGGGTCACTGCATTCGGGCTGATGAAGATGGCCATATCGAAGCGAGCGATGGACGCCAGCAGTCGCTTGACAGCAGCGGGATCAGCGGGCCCGGTAATCTCGAGCGCAGGGAACCGGAGCGCCCGTCCCCCATGCGCATCGATCAGGTGACACAAGGCAGCAGCCTGGTGCTCGGTGCGGGTGACCAGTACCCCGGCACCCGCCAGTTCACATCCGGTCATAGGTGGTCACGACTGGTAAAGCCGCTTCAGGATCTGATCGGCACCCTGTCCCAGCAGATCTTCCGCCAGCGCAGTTCCCAGCTCCTCCGTTTCCCCCACCGGACCCGTCAGTTCAGCCCGTATGATGCAGCTGCCATCCGGCTCCCCCACCAGACCACGCAGATAGATCCGGTCATGATTGAGTATCGCATAGCCACCTATGGGGACCTGGCACCCCCCCATCAACCGGCGGTTCATGGCCCGCTCAGTCAGAACGCAGGCCGCGGTCTCCCTGTCGTGCAGCGGCTCCAGCAGCCGGTTGACCCGCAGGTCATCCACCCGACATTCGATGCCAATCGCCCCCTGACCAATGGCCGGGAGGCTCTGATCCGGCTCCAGCAGATCCGCGATACGATCCTGGAAACCGAGCCGCTTGAGCCCTGCAGAGGCGAGGATGATCCCGTCGTATTCCCCCTCATCCAGCTTGCGCAGCCGTGTATTGACATTGCCGCGCAGGGAGCGGATCTGCAGATCCGGACGCCGCTCCCCCAGCTGGCACTGACGACGCAGGCTCGAGGAGCCCACCACCGCCCCCTGAGGCAGTTCATCCAGCTGACTGAATCGGTTGGAGACGAAAGCATCCCGGGGATCCTCACGCGCCATGATCACCGCCAGATGCAGCCCCTCAGGCAATTCCACCGGGACATCCTTCATGGAGTGCACGGCGATATCCGCCCGCCCCTCCAGTATCCCCTGCTCCAGTTCCTTCACAAACAGCCCCTTGCCACCGATCTTGGCCAGGGGGGTATCGAGGATCTTGTCGCCCTGGGTACTCATCCCGAGGATCTCCACCTGCAGCCCCGGATGGGCCAGCTGCATCTGGCGAGAGACATGCTCGGCCTGCCACATGGCCAGGGGTGATTTGCGGGTGGCGATACGGACGGGCTGATCGGACATGTAACCTGCTCCCGGTAGAGTCATTGAAAGCAGGAATGCTAGAGAGTCTGGCCAGTGCTGGCAAATAGAAGTTTATGCGTGCGCACCCGGTAAACCATCCCTGCCCGGCATAAAAGCGCTAGGAGCCGGTCCAAGAATAGAAGCCGTAGCGAGGGGAAGCTATATTGATGGAATCATCGCCATCTCTTCAGCCATCGACGCACCTGGGCCAAGTGCCGGCGGCTAACCTCCAGCCCCTCTTCGGCCCCCTCCAACCGTACCAGACAACGGCCGTCTGGCATCTTCTCCAGTCCCTGTATATACCGGCGAGAGACCAGGGCATTGCGATGGACCCGCATGAAGCTGTGACTGAAGCGCTGCTCCAGGGATTTAAGCGACTCTTCCAGCAGCGCCTCCCCACCGACGTGACGCAGGGTAACGTATTTTTGCTCTGCCCGAAAATAGAGGATCTCTTCCAATGGAATCTGCCGTATCCCCCCCCGATAAAGGGTAGCGACGTAATCCGCCTCCTCCATCCGTAGCACCTGGAGTGCCTGCAACTGAGGGCGGGTCAGGGCGGTGGCCCTGGCCAGGGCGCGCTCCAGCCGCTGCCGCCGGATCGGCTTCAGGAGATAATCCACCGCATTGCTGTCGAACGCCGCCAGGGCATGCTCCTCGTAGGCAGTGACAAAAATGACTGAAGGTGGCTCGTCCTGCTCTGCCAGCTGTGCCGCAGCCTGCAATCCATCCATCGCCGGCATCTGCACGTCCATCAGAACCAGGTCCACCCCCAGCACCTGGCTCTGCACCAACGCCTCTTCCCCGTTGGCCGCCTCCCCCACCCATTCATAGGGAGGGCCGAGCTCCTCCACCAGACTGTGCAACCGCTCGCGGGCCGGCGCCTCATCATCCACAACCAGTATTTTCACCATCTCTCCCTTAGCCCGAATCTTTCACAAATTGTGCTTGATCTCGCTTGTCTCTTGATTCCACAAGGAATATTTCCTCGGCAACTGCTCCATGCGTTGCTCTACCTCCTGCATCCATGCAGTCGTCAGTCGGCCGTAGTCACCGATACGCCGCTCCTTCGGAAATTTCCTTGTGAAACCAATA
>JAUUYI010000351.1 GCA_030590525.1 Sedimenticola sp.
CGCCCCACATCTTGACGGCAAAGGCGTGGCCCAGTTCATGCAACCCCTTGATGAGAGGAAAGAGCAGCACGATCTGCATCAGATTGGCGGGAGAGAGGATATCACTGCTTACTGCGGCCCCCAGGGCCGGGGCATTGATCAACGCCAGCAGGCCGGCCAGTCCTACCACCAGCAGCCAGATACCGACTCCCCATCCAGAG
The DNA here is from genome assembly GCA_030590525.1 of Sedimenticola sp. GTDB lineage: Bacteria > Pseudomonadota > Gammaproteobacteria > Chromatiales > Chromatiaceae > JAUXBK01. The sequence goes on from JAUUYI010000351.1 coordinate 201, forward strand.
AAGAGTGGGCGCACCCACGGCAGCAGACGAGTGATCAATCGGTCGGGGTCGAACAGGGGAAAACGCAGTGCCAGGGGATTCATTAAGGTGCGCTGCCAGCGGATACGCCGTTCACGCCGGTAACGGTTGAATAACTCCCGGGTATCGGCGGGCAGACCACTATGCAGCGCATCGATGGAAAACAGCTGTACCAGGATATGGGTGATTTCGTCCGGGCCTGGTGCCTCTTCGCCCAGAGACGATTGCAGCTGGTCCAGGCTCTCCTGCAGGGTCTGCTCCCCGTCGAGACGTCCGATGAGTTCATAGGCCATGCTGTTGAATCGCAGGAAACGTCCGCTGGACTCGTCCCGCAGCACATACCAGCGTTCTCCCCGATAGGTCTGGGGATAGATATGCACGTGTTGACGCAGACGGGGATGAAGCTCGGCGAGCTGCGGCCAGTATTGGTTACTATTCATCTCGGGCGGGCTCCTACATACCCAGTGACCAGGCCCAGAGCCGCAGCCGGTCGGTCAGGCGGTGGGTCCAGATCCAGAGCAGGCTGCGCTCCCCTTTTTCCACCTTGGCCACGCCTTGCATTCCTGGCCGCAGGGCCGGGTTGAGCGTCTCCAGTGTCGCCTCGACTCGAAAGTAGTTATCGCTTTTTCCGGTAATGGCCATCGGGGTGATGCTGTCGATGGTGATCTCCAGTGGGGTCTGCGGCAGTGCAGCGATCACCAGTCTGCCCGGCTGTCCCGGTTTTATCCCTGCGATATCCTGCTCCTCGACCTGGAGCACAACACGATAGCCGTCGAGCGGGGCCACCTGGAACAGGACTTCGCCCATCTCCACCGGCGCGCCCAGCGCCCGGCTGAGATCCCCGCTCACCAGCACACCATCGATAGGAGTCAGCAGTTGGGTTCTCCCAATCTTTTCATCCACCAGCCGCAGTTCGGCATCCGTCTGATCGATGCGGGCGCGCAGAATGCTGAGGCCGGTGCGGTCGTGCTTGGCCAGTGCCTCGTGATACTCCATCAGGTGTTTTTCCCGTTCGCTTTGCCATTTCTGACGCTGCAGGCGCAGATCCCGGTCATCCAGGGAGGCCAACAGATCGCCTTTTTTAACCAGATCGCCGGCACGGGCACCGGCGGTCAGGATATACCCCTTCTGGGGTGCCACCACAGCTTGTTGGATCTGCCCTTCGATGGTAGCCGGGGAGGTTATCCGATATTCGCCCTGCAGTATCGAGAGCAGGGCCAGCAGCACGACGGCAGACAACAGTACCAGTTTCAGCTTCAGGTGGTTGCGGCCAAACAGGCGTGCCGCTCCACTGGACAACGCTCCGATGACTTTGATAGTCAGGGGACGCGCCTCCTGCCGTTTCAGTTCCAATGCCGGGCCGATGAGGGTGGCTATGGTGGTGCAGAGGGCCGCCGTATCATGGTCGAAAGGGCGATTGGCATCTCGCTCGAGGGTGATCGCTCCAATGGATTTCGTCGATCCCGGAAGTGGGATGGTGCAGATGCTATGATTTCCCTGGTGCTTGGCCAGTTGAGCATGGGCACGGGTTACCAGCGGGGTATGCTCTGAATCTTCGGGCTCGATCAGCGTGGTTTCCTGATCCACCGCCTCTTCCATAGCTGTCTCGATGGCGCGCATCAACTGGCTGCGTCGATCGAAACGGGAAACCTGTGACAGTGCTTCCAGGCGGATCTGCATACCGTGACACAGACCAACACTGACGCGTTCACATTCAAGCTGCTCGGCCAGCAGGTTGGCGATCTTCATGACCACCGCACGCAATGGTGCCTGCTCCAGGGAGGCGGCTACCAGTTCGAGTATGAGCGGTGAATGGTCCACCGGTGCCGGTACATGCTGGACGGCCATGGATTCCATCCACATCGCCCCCCACTGCATCAGCTGCAGTACGGCCCGTTGCTGTGGCTCCGGGCGCGTCATGATCGCCACCACGATCACGGCGACTGGCACCCCGTCGACTAACACGGGGCAGGTCATCAGGTCGCAGGTCTGGTCGCCATCCTGGTTATATTTCTGTCGAGGGAGTATCAGGCCCCGCTGTTGGATAAGTGCTCGCTCAGCTATATCGGCGAGATAAGCGACAGACTCTTGCCCATCGGGCCAGATCGCCGCAGGTACACAAGCATTGCCAGGTTTGCCGGGTAGGAACAGGGCGCCGCTGATAGCGCCGGAGATCATTTGACACTGCCAGGCGAGCCATTCCTGCATCAGTGCCTCGGACAGGGGAGGGGATTGTGCCTTACTCCCTGTCCGAGTGCTGTCGGACTCGTCAGTGGGGGCAGACCGTATCTGTGCTGGGCCGCTGTCTGGCCGCGGAGCCTCCCTGGGTGCCTGGAAGCTGTACCCCCGGGTGTCCAGTGCGGCCGAATCGAAAGAAGTGTTCATCGATGGTTCTCTAAGTCTACCTTCTCTTGCTATCGGTCTGACAACTCGAACCTTTAGATATAGC
>JAUUYI010000250.1 GCA_030590525.1 Sedimenticola sp.
CTTGGTCCTTGGTCCTTGGTCCTTGGTCCTTGGTCCTTGGTCCTTGGTCCTTATAGTTAAACCTTTCGCCAGTTTCTGATAAAATCCATCAGATTATGAAAGAGTCGAGCTACCATCCGGATCAGAAGAGAAGGGAAGTGGTGCGTCTGCTGCGAGGCCACGCTATCACCCCCACCGCCCAGCGGATCAAGATTGCAACGGCGCTGCTGGCCCGCCCCCAGCACCTCTCGGCTGAGCAGGTACTCATCCTGACCAATGCCACCGGAAAACCGGTCTCCAAGGCCACCATTTACAATACCCTCCGCCTGTTCACCCGCCACGGGTTGATACAGGAACTGACGGTCGACTCCGGCCGCGCCTTCTATGACTCCAGCACCCACAGCCATGCGCACTTGTACAACCCTGAGACCCAGGAACTGACTGACATGCCGGATGGGCAACTGGAGATCTCCCTGCCCGATACCCTGCCCCACGGGACTGAGATCGACCGAATGGAGGTGATTGTCTACCTGCGCCCGGTAAACAAACAATAGCGGCCTCCCAGGGCTGCCCTTTACCTTCACCCCGGTACAAAAATGTCTCACACGGAGACACGAAGGAAAAATCAGAGAAAAAACAAAGGCTTTCGGCAGACGCGACTGTGCCTGGTCATAGCCAGGTAGGTCGGGCACGGTTTTTGTGCCCGACATTTTTTCTGGGGGGTAGCCTGGGAAATGACGTCGGGCATAAACAGCATGCCCGACCTACTCCCTGTTTTAGTTTATTTTCTCCGTGCCTCCTCGTCTCCGCGTGAGTTTTAAAATATATGGGTAAAGGCCAATCCCAGGGTGTTGTTCCCCGCCGTGGGTTTCTTTATACTCCCCCCTCTTTCCCATGCCGATGTAGCTCAGTTGGTAGAGCAACGCATTCGTAATGCGTAGGTCGGCGGTTCGAATCCGCCCATCGGCTCCACATAATCAATCCGGGTATACCCCGACCCGGGGATTCAGGGGTTAGCCCCAGCTACCTGCCGAACACCGCCAGGGACTGCGCCATCACCAGAGCTCTTGCAGGCTGATGCTGAGGAACGAAGCCCAACATTTCATTGCCACTTCCGTGTTGGACTTCGCAAGCTCAGCGCCAACCTGCACTATACGTTTCCGGTATCACTGCAGCTTCCGCGAGATCAGGGCATCTGAGGGTACTTACATCGCTCCCCTCCGCTCATCTTCTGGAGGTCCGTTAGTGTCAGCTAATCTTACAGAAGCTTTCGGGAAATTAGTTACTTAAGTATAATCACATGTTATATAAAGAAATATCAATCTGGCACCCATATTGCTACATAAAACAAAACATCCTCCAGGCCAGAGCTTGCACCAGGGGGACGTGGTGAGCCTGCCGTGATGATTTTTCTCAGCTGAATTTTTGCTGGGATCAATATTACTTCTCAATTAAGTGCAGGCAGAAACTGCTGTCAAACAGGGTGCGACGATACCACCCTGATATCTTTTAGTATTCGACCCCATGGGCGAGGGGCTTTCGTGACCAGTTCTACATATGACACCCGACCATCGAGAAAAGAAGGAGAACCCCGCGTGAGTGGCCATGCGGTGCGACATAGCAGCCGTCGATCGGGACGACATCGCTCAAAGACCCGAACACGGCTCATCGTGGGTCTCTCTCTCGGTATGATCCTGATGACGGTCATCGTGGTGGTTCTCTCCGTCAAACTGGAGGGCCGTAACCGGGAACTGTCCGAGCTTCTAACCAAGGATATAAAACAGGCCCAAAGGCTGGCCGAGCTGGAACCAAAGGTAGCGGACATGGAGATTGAGATAGCGGCCCTGGTCAAATCCAGGCTGCCCCACCTCCTGCCCCTGGAATTCGACAAGGTGTTCACCCTGAATCAGGACTATGCCAAGAACATCATCTTTTCCATTGCCGGGAAGCGGGGGAAAAATCGCAAGAAACGCTATGAATACCGGCTGGTGATGGACAATAAGACGCTCACCCCGGTGCACCCCCACATCCAGATCATCTTTTTCGACCGGGATGGTATCCAGGTTGGCTTTTCCGAGTTTGGAATGGAGGACGGGGGCATCCCCACATGGGATATCCTCGAGCACGATGAGACACGCTCGCAGGTTGGGGATGTGATTTTTTCTGAAGAGGCAGAGCCCCTCTATTTTACGGTCAGAGTGAAGCACTAGGAGGCGGCCGGATAAGTGCCCCGGCGAACGAGCTTGAAGACCTTCAGAGTGACCACCTCCTTATGCCTACCCTGTTCGTAAACCGCCTGACCACCATCGACGCCTCCATGCTGCACCCGGAGCTTGGGCTGCTGGGAGAGAGCTGGCTGGTAGACATCGAATTGGAAGGGACATTGGATGCGCAGGGAATGGTGCTCGATTTCGCGGAGGTAAAAAGGACGGTCAAACGGATCATCGATGCCCGGTTCGACCACCGGCTGCTGATCCCGGAAGATTACCACCACTGCCATGTGGAACAATCGGGGCGGACGTGCGAAGTCCGGTTCCGGACCCGTTCCGGTGAAGAGCTCCTGCTGCGGGCGCCAACCAGCTCTATCCAGCCCATCACAGCAGACCGGGTGGACGCGGAGACCCTGACAACCGCCATCACTGACACCCTGCAGCCGCTGCTGCCGGCGAACGTACACCGGGTCGGGCTGCATCTGCACCAGGAGCAGATCGATGGCGCCTGGTACCGCTACAGCCACGGGCTCAAGCAACATTCCGGCAACTGCCAGCGCATCACCCACGGTCACAGATCCCGTATCCACATCCTGCAAAACGGGCGCAGAAACGGGATCCTCGAGCAACACTGGGCAGAACAGTGGCGTGACATCTATCTGGCCACCCAATCGGACCTGCTGGAGACGTTTTACCGGGACGGGATCGAATATTGCCGCTTTGGCTACGCCGCCAGCCAGGGCACATTTGAACTGACCCTGCCCCGATCACGCTGCTGGTTGCTGGAGAACGATACCACGGTGGAAAATCTGGCCCGATACATCGCCGATACCCTGCAGCGCGAACACCCGGGGTCGAGCTTCCGGGTGCAGGCGTTCGAGGGGGTGGACAAGGGGGCGATCGGGGTGGCCTGAAGGGGTGCAGCCAGGTAGGTCGGGCACGGTTTTTGTGCCCGACATTTTTTCTGGCGGGTAGCTTTGAGAAATGACGTCGGGCATAAACGGCATGCCCGACCTACTCCCTGTTTTTGTTAATTTTCTCCGTGCCTCTGCGTCTCCGTGTGCGTTTTAAAAGATATGGGTAAAGGGCAGGGGCTAGCGATCGAACTCCAGCCGCCGCCCCCGCACGGCCTCATTCACCCTGCCCTCATGGTAGGCCACCTGGCCATTGACGAAGGTGGTGACCACCCGCGAGCGTAGCCGGGAGCCTTCCAGCGGCGACCATCCACATTTATAGAGTACCGCCTCCCGTTCCACCCGGTAGTGGGAATTCAGGTCCAGCAGTGCCAGATCCGCCCAATAACCTTCCCGCAGGTAGCCTCTCTCTTTGATGCCAAACAGCCGGGCCGGGGCATGAGCTGTCTTATCCACCAGTTGCTCCAGAGAGATCAGATGGTCATGGTGGAGCTCCAGCACCATCGGCAGCGCCCACTGCACCAGCGGCAGGCCGGCCGGTGCCTTGAAATAGGTGTTGAGCTTCTCCTCCAGGGTGTGGGGTGCATGGTCGGTGCCGATCACATCGATCCGATCCTCCACCAGGGCCTGGCGGATGGCATCCCTCTCCTCCCTGCCTTTGATCGCCGGGTTACACTTGATGAAGCTCCCTTTGAGTGCATAGTCCCGATCATCGAAAAAGAGGTGATGCACACAGGCCTCGGCGGTAATACGTTTACCTTCCAGTGGACCTGCATCGAATAGCTCCATCTCCCGTGCAGTAGTCAGATGCAGTACATGCAACCGGGTGTCGTGACGCTTCGCGAGTTCCTCTTCCATCGAGTATTAGCTATTACAGGCCTCGGCTCTGCGAATCAGATGATCGATCTCCATCGGCACATCTTCACCGTACTTTTCCCGATATGCCGCCTCGTTCTTTTC
>JAUUYI010000385.1 GCA_030590525.1 Sedimenticola sp.
GGTTTATCAAGAACCGTTATATCGGCCGTACCTTCATCATGCCAGGCCAGCAGGTACGGAAGAAGTCGGTGCGGCAGAAGCTCAATGCCATCGAGAGCGAGTTCCGGGGCCGAAACGTGTTGCTGGTAGATGATTCCATTGTGCGCGGCACCACCTCCAAGCAGATCGTCCAGATGGCCAGAGATGCAGGGGCCCGGCGTGTCTATTTCGCATCCGCAGCACCACCGGTGCGTTATCCCAACGTCTATGGCATCGATATGCCCGCAGCGACGGAGCTGGCGGCCCACGGGAGAACTGTGCAGGAGGTTCAGGCGTACATCGGTGCCGATCGATTGATTTATCAGGATCTCGAAGATCTGATCGAAGCGGTGAAAAAGTGGGGCAGATCAAAAGTCGAGCATTTCGATACTTCAGTTTTCAGTGGTGAGTATGTTACGGGTGATGTCAGCTACCAGTATCTGAAACAGCTGCAACTGCTGCGTAGCGACTCGGCAAAGAAAAATGACGAAGCCGATCCTTCGATCATCGACCTGCACAACAATGCCTGAAAAGTAGAAGGAAAGCGTGGTTTAGTATGAATCAGGATGGATCAGAAGAGTGGGGATTGGCGACCAGGGCCATTCGGACAGGGCACCGGCGGACCGCTGAGGGTGAACATGCGGAACCCATTTTTCCGACCTCGAGTTTTGTTTTTGGCAGTGCTGCCGAGGCGGCTGCCCGCTTCAGCGGTGATGAGCCAGGCAACATCTATTCCCGTTTTACCAACCCCACGGTGCGTGCTTTCGAACAGCGGTTGGCGGCAATGGAGGGGGGCGAGTCCTGTGTGGGAACCGCTTCGGGCATGGCGGCCATACTCGCTGTCTGCATGGGGCTGTTGCAGGCAGGGGATCACATCGTCTCCTCACGCAGCATATTCGGGACCACCACCGTCCTGTTTACCAAATACCTGGCACGCTTCGGTATCGATACCAGCTTCGTCTCCCTGACGGCGCCGGGTGAGTGGGAGCGGGCCATCCGCCCCGAGACCCGTCTGCTCTTTCTGGAGACTCCTTCCAATCCATTAACGGAGGTGGCGGACATTCGCGTCATGGCGGAGCTGGCCCACAGCAACGACTCTCTGCTGGTGGTCGATAACTGCCTCTGTACCCCGGCCCTGCAGCGCCCGCTGGAGTTGGGGGCCGATGTGGTGGTGCACTCCGCCACCAAGTATCTGGATGGCCAGGGACGCTGTGTCGGCGGGGCGGTAGTGGGTGACGCGAAGCGGGTGGGTGAGGATGTATTCGGTGTATTGCGCACCGCCGGGCCAACCATGAGCCCGTTTAATGCCTGGGTCTTTCTCAAGGGTCTGGAGACACTCGACTTGCGGATGACAGCCCATTCGGAGAATGCCCTGGCCCTGGCCCGCTGGCTGCAACAGCAGCCTGCAGTGGAGCAGGTGTTCTACCCGGGGCTGGAGAGCCATCCCCAGCATGCGCTGGCAATACGTCAGCAACGGCTGCCCGGGGGGGTTCTGTCATTCCAGGTTCAGGGAGGCAGGCGTGCCGCCTGGAAACTGATCGATGCCACCCGTCTACTCTCCATCACCGCCAATCTGGGGGACACCAAGTCCACCATCACCCACCCGGCGACTACCACCCATGGTAGGCTGTCAGAAGAGGAGAGGGCGCTCAGTGGTATCAGCGACGGGTTGATCCGTATCGCGGTCGGATTGGAGGATTTGAGGGATATCCGGTCCGATATCGAGACCGGGCTGGGTGCCATTTTAAGTTTACATAACTCAAGTTTCGGAGTTCAAATGATATAAAAGGCTGAATGTGAGGTCCCTTCTCCCTCAGGGAGAAGGATAGGATGAGGGAAATTCAATAAATCAAAGCGTTAGCTCTTCA
>JAUUYI010000091.1 GCA_030590525.1 Sedimenticola sp.
CCATTGGTGGATGCGGCGCGCATAAGTATCGTGCAAAACGAAAGTTCTGTGCGCGCGCCTTATCCCCCCTACGAAATTGCCCCGAAAAATTGAGAATTTGCGGCGAAAATGGCTTGAAAACCAGCTTAGGCAGGTAGGTAATCAGGAAGGCCTTTGAGATAGCCTGAGTCGTATATTCTCTGCCGGTCAAGGTTTTTCGTCTTTTCCTAGTACCTAGTACCTAGTGCCTGCTTTTAACCTGCTTCCGCCCGGTGGCGCCGCTCCAGCAGTCTTCTCACTGCTGCTTCTGGGTCCAGCCCCTGATAGAGTACCTGCCAGGTCTGTTCGGTAATAGGCATTTCCACGCCGAGGGCGTGCGCCCTGGAGCGGATTTCCTGGGCAGTCTTTACCCCTTCCACCTCCTGGCCGATCTCCCTCAGGGCCTGGTCGACGCTGAGGCCACGGGCCAGGGCCAGTCCCATGCGGCGGTTACGGGACTGGTCGTCGGTACAGGTAAGCACCAGATCGCCCAGGCCACCCAGCCCCATGAATGTCTCCCGTTTGCCTCCCAGGGCCAACCCCAGGCGCATCACCTCCGCCAGCCCTCGCGTGATCAGAGCGGCGCGGGCGTTGGCGCCGAACCCGAGGCCATCGGAGATACCGGCAGCGATGGCCATCACATTCTTGGCGGCGCCCCCCACCTCGAGGCCGGTGAGATCATCGCTGGTATAGGGGCGGAAGTTGTCCGAATGCAGATAACCGGCGAGGCGTTGCCCGTGGGCGGGAGAACTGGAGGCGACGGTGACGGCAGTGGGCAGGCCCCGGGCCACTTCACCGGCAAAGCTGGGGCCGGATATCACGGCGATGGGGTGCTGCTCCCCCAGCAGTTCCCGGGCCACCTGGTGCAACAACTTGCCGCTGTGAGGGTCCAGTCCCTTGGTGGCCCAGCTGAGGCTGGTACCGGTGCTGAGCAGCGGTCGTAGCTGCTCCAGTACCTTACGGAAGGCGTGACTCGGTACCACCAGCAACACTTCGTCTACAGCGTCGATCGCCTGCTTTAGATCTGCGGTGAAGGTCACCTCTGCGGGGAACGGGATACCGGGGAGAAAGTGCCGATTCTCCCGATCCCGTTTCAGCTGTTCCATCTCCGCCGGGAGATGGCCCCATAGCCTGACTCTGACACCATTCCGGCCCAGCAGCATGGCCAGCGCCGAGCCCCAGGAGCCGGCGCCGAGAACGGCGATATCAGGTCTTGATGAGGTCAATATCTAATGTGTCTGCTTGCTCTCTTCATCGCCACTCTCCGCTACCTTTCGTTGTGCTTCCTGCAGGTGCTGGGCATAGAGGGCGTCAAAGTTGACCGGGGTCAACAGCAGTTGCGGGAAACTGCCCTTGCTCACCAGGTCTGAGACCACCTCGCGGGCATAGGGGAATAGCAGATTGGGGCAGTAGGCCCCCATCATATGCCCCATTTCATTATCCGGAAAACCCTGGACTACGAAGATACCGGCCTGCTGCACCTCGACCAGGAAGGCGGTCTTGTCGCCAACCTTGGTGGTGACGGTGATCGTCAGTACCACCTCATAGGTCTTGTCGTCCAGCTTGTTGACGCTGCTGTTCAGATTGAGGTTTGACTCGGGTTTCCACTCTTCAGTGAAGATGGTGGGGGAGTTGGGGGTCTCGAAGGAGATGTCTTTCACATAGATTCGCTGCAGGGCGAACTCTCTCGCTGTTTCGTTGGCTTGCTTGGCGTCGCTCATGTTGACTGTCCCGGTTCTATGTTTGTGGGGCCTATTTTTTGTGGCTGATTGGCAGATTGGCATTCTGCCAGGCCAGTATGCCACCGCCCAGGTTGTACACTTTCTCAAACCCTGCCTTGCGCAACTCTTTGCAGGTGGCGGCTGACTGCCCGCCGGAGCGGCAGACGGCGATGATCGGTTTCTGTTTATACTTTTCCAGACGTTTGAGCTGTTTATTCAGGCCATTGGCCGGAATATTCAGGGCGTTGATGATGTGGCCGGAGGAGAAATCCGCAATCGGGCGGACGTCTACCACTACTGCATCCTCGTGGTTGATCAGTTCGGTTGCCTGGAGAGGCGGTATGGTTGCCTTGTCCCCGCCCAGTAGCAGGTTGTAGGCCAGCAGGCCCAGAACTACCAATAAAGCGATGACGAGAAGCAGGTGGTTGGTGGCGAATTCGAGGTACTGTTCCATAAGGTTCTGTGAGGGCGTCCCCCCGCGCTGTAGGTTGTTCAGCGGGGCATTCTAACCCAGGTGGCGGCGCCATACTATCTGGCATGCAAAAGCACAGCCTCTCGCATTGCCGGAGGGGGGGTTCAGTCCGTGCTGCTTCAGCGGTCGTGACTGCAGAACACCTGCCTCATCATGCGGATCAACTGCAGGGTACGGATGTCGCTGACCCGGTAGAAGACCCGGTTGGCATCTTTACGAGATCCAAGGATGCCTTTATCACGAAGGATTGCCAGATGCTGGGAGATGTTGCTCTGAGAGGTTCCCACCATATCGACGATATCCTGCACACTCACCTCTTCATCGCCGAGGGTACAGAGGATCTTGAGGCGGAGTGGGTGGGACATCGCCTTTAGCGAACGGGAGGCGCGCTCAATATCTGCATCGTTGGTCAGCAGGGTTTCGATATCATCCTGGCTGGGTTGTGATTCGAGCGGCGACTTTTCAAAATTGCCAAATTTTTGTTGCATGCGGAGACCATCTTTTAAAACGGACTAATACAATAATAAACTGTTTTTTACCCAAATACCGGATTATTTGCAATGTCTCTGGAGGGGAGTTGTCCAATTGTTTTTCTTAAGATCCCTGGTGCAGGTCTGTATGATATTAGTATATGGTTCTAATATAGCGATAAATCTGGTTTAATATTACGGCTTTTCAATAAGTTATGAATACTGGCGGTGATCCCGCCCAGGTTTAGAAGGTCTGGTGAGCAATGGCAGCAAAAGTTACACCTGTAGTTTTGATTATTCTCGATGGTTGGGGGTACCGGGAGGATGGTGAGAGTAACGCCATTGCGAGCGCCAGAAAACCGGTATGGGACCGGCTCTGGGATGAGTATCCACATACCCTGATCACCACTTCGGGCCCGGAGGTCGGGCTCCCCGCGGGCCAGATGGGCAACTCTGAGGTGGGGCACTTGAATCTGGGGGCGGGGCGGGTCGTCTACCAGGAGTTTACCCGAGTGAGTCGCTCGGTCAGAACCGGCTCCTTTTTCACCAACCGTACCCTCACAGATGCAGTGGACATGGCGAAGCAGGCAGGCTCCGCGGTGCACATTCTCGGACTGCTCTCCCCGGGCGGTGTGCATAGTCACGAGGAGCATATCCATGCCATGGTGAAACTGGCGGTGGAGCGAGGCACTGAACAGGTATTCGTGCATGCATTCCTGGATGGGCGCGACATGCCCCCGAAGAGCGCCGCCTCCTCTCTAGCCCTGCTGGACGCCTTGTTTCAGGATTTGGGCAGGGGCCGTATTGCCTCCATCGTGGGCCGGTTCTATGCCATGGATCGGGATAACCGCTGGCAGCGGTTAGAGAATGCCTATGACCTGCTGACCCAGGGCCGGGGGGCGTTCCAGGCAGTGGATGCCGCCAGCGCGCTGCAGATGGCTTACGAACGAGGTGAGACCGATGAGTTCGTAAAGCCCACGGCGATTGTCCCAACGGGCGCGGAGCCGGTAAAGATCCAGGATGGCGACGCTGTGATATTCATGAACTACCGCTCCGACCGGGCACGGGAATTGACGCGGACCTTCATCGAACCGGATTTCGACGGGTTTCAGCGCAAGCTCACCCCGCGCCTGAGCACCTTCGTCAGCCTGACCCAGTACAATGAGGAGTTCGACATCCCGGTTGCTTTCCCACCTGCACGGCTGCACAACACATTCGGTCAGTATATCTCCGGGCTGGGGTTGCATCAGCTGCGGCTGGCGGAAACAGAGAAGTATGCCCATGTCACCTTTTTCTTCAACGGTGGGCGGGAGGAACCGTTCGAGGGTGAGGACCGGATCCTGATTCCTTCTCCGAAGGTGACGACCTACGATAAAAAGCCGGAGATGAGTGCCTTCGAGGTGACCAATCATCTGGTGGGCGCGATCGAAAGTGGCGTGTATCAAGGGATTATCTGCAACTACGCCAACTCGGACATGGTGGGGCACACCGGGAGTTTTCAGGCTGCGCTGCAAGCCATAGAGACTCTGGATCAGTGCCTGGGACGGGTGGTCGACGCTTGTCACCGGGCCGGGAGCGAGCTATTGATTACGGCGGATCATGGTAATGCGGAGCAGATGGAAGATGTGGAGAACCACCAGCCGCACACGGCCCATACCACCAATCCGGTACCCCTGATCTACGTGGGGCGGCCTGCTGAGCTACTGGAGAACGGGGCTTTGTGTGATATTGCACCGAGCCTGCTGCATATCATGGGCCTGCCTGTGCCAGCGGAGATGAAAGGGCACAGCCTGGTGCGGTTGGCGAGCGGTGAGGAGCAGATTGCCTGAGGGAGCGTCGTCAGTGGGGCAGGGTTCGATCCGGGCAGGATGGGGGAAATCCACTCTGATTCGGAGAGGGGTGCTGCTGCTCTGCCTGGGCCTGGCTGGCTCTGCAGCAGCGGATGACGAGCCGGATCTGAAGGGGCGGAAGAGCGAACTGCACCAGGTGCGCGACCGGATCGAGCAGTTGCAGGGTGAGTTGAGCGCCAATGAGGTGCGCAGACAGTCGTTGATGAAAGAGCTGCGGGCGATGGAAGAGCAGATCGGTCAGACGGGTCAACGCCTGCGGAAGTTGGCCGGGCACCTGCAGCAGCAGCGGGAACGCCTCGCGTCGCTGGAGGAGCGGCAACGGCGCCAGCAGGTCAGACTGGAGCAGCAGCGGCGGGCGCTGGCACGGCAGTTGAGGGCGGCTTATGCTATGGGGCGCCAGGAGCGTTTGAAGATCCTGCTCAACCAGCAGGACCCGGCCGTGGTCACCCGGATGATGGTGTATTACGCTTATTTCAACCGAGCCCGCGCAGAGCAGATGGCCCGCATCGGCGAACTGCTTGAGCAGTTGCGCGAGCGTGCGGGAGAGATCGCCGATGAGGGGCAACGGCTGTTGGCGCTGCAGGCTCGAGAGTTGGAGCAGCGGCAGCAACTGGAGCAGACCCGTGAGTCACGCCAGCAGGTGGTAGCGGCCCTGAATCAGGCGATAGAGGAGAAGGGAGAGCAGTTGAACCGTCTGGGGCGGGATGCTCAGCGGCTGCAGAGTGTGATCCGGAAGCTGCAGGAGCAGCAGTCCGATCTGTCCATGGAGGGAGTGGATCTGAAGCCTTTCAAACGCATGCGGGGTAAGCTTGAGTGGCCGGTGAAGGGCAGGTTCAAAGCCCGCTTCGGCAGCCCCAGGGCGGGCAACCTGAAGTGGGATGGAGTGATGATCTCCGCCCCGGAGGGGAAGGAAATAGATGCGGTCTATTATGGGCGTGTTGCGTATTCCGACTGGCTGCGGGGGTTCGGGCTACTGTTGATCATAGATCATGGCGATGGTTACATGAGTCTGTACGGCCACAATCAGAGCCTGTTCAAGGAGTCCGGCGAATGGGTGGAGACCGGCGAGTCGGTGGCATCGGTGGGCAACAGCGGCGGTCGCTCCAGCCCGGGCCTCTACTTTGCAATCCGTTACAGGGGTAATGCGGTCAATCCACGCAAGTGGTGTAGACGTAAGTGACGGAGTGACACCCGGGGGTACGGCGGCGGAAAGTGCGAACAGCCCCGACTTGAAATTATATTGGGAATGGTGATTCAACGTATGAAACAGAAGCTTTTTATCAGTGTGGCAATCATCCTGTGCCTGGTGCTTGGCGGCGTATCCGCCAGGGATGCGGCAGAGGAGAGAGAGAAAAAGAAACTGCCGATGCAGGAGCTTCGTGCCTTCGCTGAAATTTTCGGTCGTATCAAACAGGATTATGTGGAACCAGTAGATGATCGAAAGCTGCTGGAATACGCGATTCGCGGCATGCTCTCCGGTCTCGACCCCCACTCCTCATACCTCGATGCGGATGAGTTCAAAGAGTTGCAGGTGGGTACCAGCGGTGAGTTTGGCGGGCTGGGTATCGAAGTGGGAATGGAGAATGGTTTCGTCAAGGTAATCTCCCCCATCGACGATACGCCGGCACAAAAGGCCGGTGTCAAGGCGGGTGATCTGATCATCCGGCTCGATGATCACCCGATAAAGGGCCTGGGGCTGGATGAGGCGGTGAAGCTGATGCGCGGCCTCCCGGGCTCTACTGTTACGCTCACCATCGTTCGGGATGAGGTGGAGAAACCGATCAAGATCGAGATCGAGCGGGCGGTGATCAAGGTGGCTTCGGTCAAAGGACGGATGTTGGAAGAAGGGTTCGGTTATCTCCGTATCTCCCATTTCCAGTCCCGCACCACCGAAGATATGCTGAAGCAGCTCAGCAAACTGAAGCAGCAGTCGGCTGGCCAACTGAAAGGGCTGATCCTCGATCTGCGCAACAACCCGGGTGGGGTGTTGAACGGGGCCGTAGCGGTGAGTGATGCCTTTCTGGGCGAGGGTATCATCGTCTACACCCAGGGGCGCAACAAGGATTCCCGGATCAATTTTTCGGCCGCCCCGGACGATGTGCTGGCGGGTGCACCACTGGTGGTGCTGGTCAATGGCGGTTCTGCTTCCGCCTCGGAAATCGTAGCCGGTGCCCTGCAGGATCACAAACGGGCAATCATCATGGGCAGCCAGACCTTCGGCAAAGGCTCGGTCCAGACTATCATACCGGTGAATCGGCACTCCGGGATCAAGCTGACCACCGCCCGCTATTTTACCCCTTCCGGGCGTTCTATTCAGGCGGAGGGGATCACGCCCGATATCCCTCTCGCGAACGTCAAGATAGCCAGTGTGGAGCAGCCGAAAGTGGGTCGTCTCAAAGAGTCGGATCTGACCGGACACCTGGATAATGGGACGGCAGGATCCAAGGGGAAAACGGGATCGGGAAAGCGCAATGGGAATAGCAAAAATGGGGCTCCTCTGATCGAGAAGGACTACCAGCTGAATGAGGCACTGAATCTTCTCAAGGGGCTCTACATTCTCCAGAATAAGGATGAGGGCTGACTCCGGATGGGCGTCACGAACAGCCTGCGTTGCCTGCTTCTGGGCCTGCTTCTGCTCATCTGCCGGGCAGTGCCGGCGGGAGAACTCCCGGCCATCACCCTGATAATCGATGACATGGGTAACGAGCGGGAGCAGGGGGAGGCGGCGGTCAGCCTTGGTAGCAGCGTCACCTACGCCTTTCTTCCATATACACCCCACGCCCGGTGGCTGGCGGAGCTGGCGCATGCCAATGGCAGTGAGGTGATGCTGCATCTGCCGATGGAGTCGCTCAACGGCAACAGCCCTGGACCGGGATCCCTGACGCAATATATGACCCGGGAGGAGTTTCGTCGCACCCTGGTGTCGGATCTCGCCGCTGTACCCCATGTGGTCGGATTGAATAATCACATGGGCAGCTTGCTGACCAGGCACCCGGGTGCCATGGCGTGGCTGATGGCTGCGGTGCGGGGGAAAAGCAATCTGATCTTCGTCGACAGCCGCACGACGCGCATGACCGTGGCCCAGGCCATAGCCGAGGAATACG
>JAUUYI010000256.1 GCA_030590525.1 Sedimenticola sp.
CCAGCAGCGAGGCTGACCCCAGCCCTGTGCTGGCCCTGGTGGTGCCATGGCTGGTCGGGTATATGTTCGGTGACGTGGGTCATGGTCTGGTACTGCTTATCGCCGGTCTGCTCCTGAACAAGCGCTTTCCATTTGCACGGCTGCTGATCGCCGGCGGCCTCTCCGCTATCCTGTTCGGATTTCTGTTTGGCGAGCTGTTCAGCCTCGAGGGGATCATCCCAGCCCTGTGGCTGCACCCTCTGGACGAGCCACTGGTGATCCTGGGCCTGCCGCTGCTGTTTGCAGTTGCCCTGCTGAGCCTGGGGCAGGTCCTGAGTGCCATGGAGGCCGCATGGCGGGATGAACTGAGCCGATGGATCGCCACCGACGCCGGTTTTCTGTGCCTCTATCTGGGCGCAGTCGCCAGCATATGGATGCCCGAGCTGCTCTGGGTCGCGCTGGTCGGGCTGATCTGGTATCTGGCCGGCTCCGCCTGGTATGAACGCAGCCTGTCAGGCGCTATGGGGGCCGCCGGCCACCTGCTGGAGAATGCCTTGCAGATCGTGGTCAATACCATTTCGTTTGCCCGGGTCGGTGCCTTTGCCCTGGCCCATGCGGGGCTGTCATCCTCACTGTCGATTCTGGCCGATGTCACCGGTTCCCCCGTAGCCTGGTTGCTGGTGATGATCATCGGCAACCTTGTCGTGATCCTGCTGGAGGGGCTGGTGGTTTCGATCCAGACCACACGGCTGGTATTGTTTGAATTCTTTAACCGTTTTCTACGCGGGGAAGGGCGAATATTCCGTCCCCTCTCTCCGCCCCCGACGGTGGTATAAGGAGAAACCTGATGAAGTCGCACATAATATTTGCTTTCAGCCTGACCCTGGGCGTGGCCGTGCTGGCATTTCTGAGCAGTATCATCCTGTGGAACCCGGGGGCGTTTGCAGGTGAGGAGATGACACAGGCCTTACGCCTGGATAGCGGTGCCTGGCAATGGGGTTACATGGCCGCCGCCCTGGCCACCGGCCTCTCATCGCTTGCCTCCGCCTATGCGGTGGCCAGTGTGGGTAGCGCAGCGATGGGTGTCCTGGCTGAGAAACCGGAGTTGTTCGGTCGCGTGGTGATCCTGGTGGGCCTGTCCGAAGGTATCGCCATATACGGGTTGATCGTGTCGGTACTGATCCTCAACAGCCTGAACTAAGTAGGGGACACGAGTGCCGGGCTGCGCATTCATTGGCGACGAGGTGACGGCTGCCGGTTTTCGGCTGGCGGGTTTTAGCGTGTACACCCCCGCACCAGAAGCGATAACGACACTGTTCGATCAGTTGAGTGAGGAGATGGAGTTGCTGATTATAACGGCGGAAATGGCGCACTCCATTCCGGAGAAGCTGCTGCGCAGAACCTTTGACCGCGGTAATCCCCTGCTCCTGGTGATTCCGGATATACGCAACCGTGCGCAACCGATCGATCTTGCAGCGGAGTTACGGCAACAACTGGGAATGTCAGAATGAAAGTGCCGGACCAGGAAAAGGCACTCATGGAGCTGGTCGAAGCGTATCAGGAGAGCGAGTGCCGCCTCATCCTGGAAAAAGCGCAGGAAGAGGCCGCCGGGATAGTCAACCGGGTGTATCGGGAAAAACGTCAACTGCTGCATGAACGGATTGCGGCAGAGCGAAAGCGGGTGATTGCCCGCATCCGAATGGCACAGGCCGAACTGGAGACCACCCGACGCCAACATCAGCAGCAATCCGGCCTGGCCCTGTTGCAGAGAGGCTGGCAGCAACTGAAGCCCCGTCTGGAATTACGCTGGCAGGATCAGGCCGCGCGCAAAATGTGGGTGGGAATGGTGTTGCAGAGTGCTTTGGAGACGCTGCCACGGCGCAACTGGATCATCAAACATCCAGCGGGGTGGGATGCGCAGGAACAGAAGGAGGTCATTGCGGAACTGGCAGATCAACTGGAGAGCCCTCCTCTGTTCGAATCCGGGCAAAGGATCCATGCGGGTCTGATCATAGAGAGCGACAACACCCGACTGGATGCCACCCCGGATGGGCTGTTGACGGATCGGAATGCCCTTGAGGCGCGGCTATTGGCCTTACTGAATCAGGAGCACCCCCTATGAGCCGCGCAACGATCCGCTGGATCAGTGGCCCGGTGCTGCGGGCACGTACAGAAGGCCCTTTCATGCTGCGGGAAGCCGTTCAGATCGGGGAAAAGGGGTTGCTGGGCGAGGTGACCCGTGTCAGCACCAATGAGATAGTGGTCCAGGTATATGAGGATACAGGTGGCCTGCGCCCCGGCATTGCACTGACAGGGACCGGGCAACTGCTGTCGATACGTCTCGGCCCCGGCCTGCTCGGAAAGATCTTTGACGGCTTGCTCAGGCCCATGCACCATACGGGTTCGGATATTTACGTGGAACCCGGAGCACATCCGCCGGATCCGCAGACGTTCCGTTTCGAACCGACGGTCGAGGTGGGCGCCCGCCTGATGCCCGGCAGCGTGATCGGATCGGTACATCCTCCGTCCGGGATCACCCAGCACAGCCTGGTGCCATCCAACCTGCCGCCAGGCGAGTGCGTCAGTATGCGGGAGAAAGGCGAATACAGAGAAGATGAGACCCTGTGCCGCCTGCGGGACGATAGGGGCAGTATTCACGACATCGCCATGGGTCATGACTGGCCGGTACGTACACCACGCCCGGTTGCAGCACGCCTGCCATCTGATGAACCGATGTTGACCGGGCAGCGGATACTGGACTGCCTGTTCCCCGTATCCCGTGGCAGCAAAGCAGCCATTCCCGGTGGATTCGGTACCGGCAAGACCGTGCTCATGGAAACCATCGCCAAGTGGTGCGATGCAGATGTGATCGTCTACGTCGGTTGTGGTGAGCGCGGCAACGAGATGGCGGGATTGCTGGACGGGTTCTCCCATCTGGAAGACCCACGCACCGGCCGCTTGCTGATGGAACGTACCGTGATCATTGCCAACACTTCAAACATGCCGGTCGCAGCGCGGGAAGCGAGTATCTACACCAGCGTCACCGTTGCCGAGTACTTTCGCGATCAGGGCCTGGATGTAGCCCTGATCGCCGATTCCACCAGCCGCTGGGCCGAGGCCCTGCGGGAGATATCCGGCCGACTGGGCGAACTCCCCGGAGAGAGTGCTTATCCGGCCTATTTAGGCACCCGCCTGGCCGAATTCTACGAACGGGCGGCCAAAGTACGTACGTTGAGCGGCCGCACCGGGTCGGTCACCATCCTGGGGGCAATCAGCCCACCCTCCGGAGATTTCTCCGAGCCGGTAACCAGCCACACCCGACGTTATACCCGTTGCCTGTGGGCACTGGACACTCAGCGTGCCCAGGCCCGCTTTTACCCCGCTATCCATCCCCTGCAGTCCTACAGCGCCGATGCATCCAACCTGGTGCAGTGGTGGCACGCCGAAGGCTGTACCCGATGGGCGGTGCTGCGGCGCAGGTTCCTGACTTTGATGGAGGAACAGGCGAAGCTGGAACGCATGGCGCGCATCATCGGTAAAGATGCGATGCCCTCCCGCCAGCGCCTTACCCTGTTGTGCGCCGAACTGGTCAATGAGGCCTTTTTACGTCAAGCCGCCTTTTCCGAAATCGATCGCCACTGCACCCCGGCACGCCAGGCCATGATGATGCGGCTGCTGGGAAGATTCACCGAACTGGCCGAACAGGCGGTATCTGCCGGCATGACACCCGAGGAGATCGCCCGCAAGGAGGTGTTCCGCCGCTTGATGCGCATGGGAGAAGAGATCCCGGAAGGTGACTGGGAGAGTTTCTCGACACTCGACAAGGCGCTGGAAAAGGCCTTTGCCGTGTCACAGCCGGAAAATGTGAGTACTCAAGAGGCTCTTGCAAAACTCTTAAATCCCCTCTCCCTTGAGGGAGAGGGCTAGGGTGAGGGTGATTAAAATCACAGCGTTATCTCTTTTGATCCCCTCACCCCAACCCTCTCCCGGGGGGAGAGGGGGCGTTTTGCAAGAGCCTCTCAATAGATTCATCTTATCGATA
>JAUUYI010000020.1 GCA_030590525.1 Sedimenticola sp.
CCGTCTGACGGGGTTACATGGAGAGTAAGTGGCTTCTCAATAAGTCCAGGTAAGAAAGAATCTAAAATGTAGGGTGGATCAAGCGGAGCGGATCCACCAGGCTCGGAGTGCTGGTGGATCCGTCGCTACGCTCCTTGATCCACCCTACCCGTTTGCCCAGGGTTATTGAGAAGCCACGAGAGTAACGAGTCAGCATGCCTGGGATTCGGCGCTGAATGGTGGCTATGGGGCAAGCTGAATAGTCGCTAAACCGCTTTAAATTTATGGAATAACAGACTAGCCTATAGGCTATGTCAGCAGAATCCGCCTCTCCGCAAGATAATGAGCGTCCCCTGATTGCCGTCAGTCGCTGCCTGCTGGGAGAATCGGTGCGATATGACGGCAGCGATCGTCGGGTCGCCTGGATCACTGATGTGCTCTCCGTTCACTGTGATTTTCTGCGACTCTGCCCTGAGGTCGAAGCAGGTCTTGCTGTGCCTCGCCCGGCGGTTCGGCTGGTCGCCGGGGAGGGTTCCCTGAGAGCATTGGGGGTGGCTGATCCAGATCTCGATGTTACCCGGGAACTTTCGCGTTATAGCACCGGTAAGGTGGGGCTGTTAGGGCGGGTGGACGGCATTATTCTCAAGGCGGGCTCCCCGAGCTGCGGCCTCACCGATACCCCCCGCTTCGATTCCAGCGGGAGAGAGATTGGATCTGGGGCGGGTCTGTTCAGCCGGGTGGCAGTGGCGGTGTGGCCGGCATTGCCGGCAACGGATGAGGTGGCATTGGAAACCGAGGTGGCACGGGTTGCATTTCTAATGCAGGTATTCCGCTATCGTTGCCGCCGCCATAGCCGGGCTTCGACTCAGGGTCGGGTACTGAACAACCCTTGAAGAATTCTGGCTCCTCCAGCGCTTCGGTGCACTTTTTGGAGGAGTAGGTCGGACGCTCCGGGGTGCGGTTCAGGGAGCGTTCCTTGCTTTCCATCTCCAATAGTTGACGGGCAGGTGCACAGGCTTCGCTTTCGGAGCACTGTCCCGCAGGCCCACAGACGAAGGCGACCAGTTTCTGGCAGCTGGTGGGTTTCTTGGAAACCTTTTTTTCGATCTCACAAAGTTTGAAAAAGGATTCGTTGGCCAGCGCTTCCCGGCATTGGGCCGCTGTCTCATCTCCACCCTTTCCACGCGCCTGCCAGGCTTCTTCCTTTTCCAGTTTCATCAGCTGCCGGGCGGGGGAGCAGGCCTCGCTGTCACTGCACTCACCGTTGAAACCGCACACCTTGATCACCAGCTCCACGCAGGGGGAGGGTGTGGAAGCCATCCTTTCTCCAATGACCTGATGGACGATAGGGGTCTGACGAGTGCTTCCGCCACCACTGGTCACGACCCCGTCGTTAACGATGATGACCGACCCGTCCTGCAGCTGATGGGTACCATCCCACAGCTGGGTCGAGCCCTTGTCCGAATAAACTGTGGCACGGTTGGTGGATGGATCGACCCTGACAACCTGCCCGTCTTCCAGGGAACCCGTCCAGTCCTGGGCGAGGAGCAGGCCGGGAAGCAGCAGGGCGAGCAGTAGCGTCAAATGATACTGTGGGCGATACATGGGCAATCACCTATAAAATTATTTGCCCCCTAGGGGCTTGTGCAACAATAACTTCCCATTTTGGAACAACGATCCAGTCCAGCTGGCTGGCCGGTTCATGTTCCTGACGGAACCGGCATTTCCCACATCCCTGTGGGTTACGTTGCGAAAACCGGGAAGGTAACCGATATCCCAGTGTTTACCTGCCTTGCCAGACGGGTGCCTCGATGCCCCGGATATGGGAGCTTGTTATCGATCCCTAAGCTTACCAGAACATGAAAATGTCTGAAACTCAGTGCACTGCTTCAGGGCGATATCTCTTAATCCGTCTTCGCCACTTGATCGCTTAATTTCCTGCATAAAGCTCAGGTTCTGGCGAGCCAATCCTGAAGAAGAGACTACCGACTGGGGAGTTGCGTGCGGGTGAACCGCATGCACAATTCGGCGGATGGGGAGAACATAAGTCCTTCCCGACCCTTGTCTTATGGCCAGGAGCGGTCATTTATGGAAAGCTGATCGGGTTCTCCCAGCGCAGACCTCGGAATCGCGCGAAGTCGCTATCGCAGGACACTAGAACGGCTCCATGACTGATCGCGAGCGTCGCCAGATGTGCGTCAGTGGTGAGATTGCCAGCAGTTCCTGCATCAGCCAACAGGGTGCGCAGTATCTCCCAGTGTTCATCCTTTTCTGTCACCAGATAGGTGTTGGCAAGGGAAAGCCAGGTGCTGATCTTGCTTATGGCAGTAGCAGGTTCCAATGGGTTTGGAAAGATCTTCGGATTGGTAGTAATGCGGAGAAAGCCGAGTAGGACAACCCAAGGTAAGCCCACGGACTCGTCGCCATTGACAGTACTCTCCCACCAGTCAAGCAGTGTTTGGTGGTGCGGGGTATCCTCATTTACAACATAGAGTAAGACATTCAGGTCAATGATCTTCACTTTCTCTGTGCCAGTTTTCTTAGGATCTCTCCGTCGTCGAAGTCTGCGGCGAGCGCAAGTGCTTTATCTAACTCGACGCGCGGAGTACCCATGGCAATCGTTGTCTCCTTGTACAGGCTTTTCTTTGTGCGACGCTCGCGGGAAGCTTTAATGCCTTCGCGCAGCAACCGGTTGAGCATTCGGGTTTGGGACACATTCTCACGGTGCGCCCGCTCTTTTAGCTCCATCATCAGGTCGTCGTCGATTCTGACTGTGCTGCGCATAAGTATCACCATAGCATCACAGATCAGGCTGTCAAGACATTTCCTGTTAGAACTAAGGTATTCAGGGGTTGCGGTAGGGGCGAAAGATAACCTCCGCCTCTACCGCAACCCTTGTTACCCTCAACTGTGAGCCGCGCTGTACAGTTATTCGAAGAAGGTGCTTGAATACAAGACCTGACCCCGTTTTTTTGCAGCGCCACGCCAAAGGTTGGTTTAAGCTACCGGTGAAATAATATTTCCCTGATTACGGTCTCATTGAGTCGATCACATACATACACTGTTGTGCGTCAGGAATAAGGGGTCTGCTCCCGATGAAATATTTAATCCCTCTGTTTATGCTACTGCTGCTGCCGGCTCTTCTGTTGGCCGCGGGGGAGGCGGTCTATCCCGCCAACCCGGTCCTCGAGGAGGATGCTTATTTCCTTGCCGGTGCTCAGGGCGTGCAACGCCTTGACCCGGATTCCGGTCGCCCTGTGTGGTGGGTGTTGAGGCAGGAGCAGATGCATGAGCCAGTATTGGGGAGGAACGCGGTGCTTATTGGCGGGGCCAGCGGGGTGTATGCGCTCGATAAAGAAGATGGTCGTATACGCTGGCACAGGGGGTTTGCAAGCCCCGCATTCAGTCCGGTGCTGTATCGAGGGCTGCTTTATACCGTCACCCGGGATGGGTGGGTACGGGCACTTTCTCCCGAAGACGGTGCAGGGCGCTGGCAGTCACAACCGGGTGATGGCTGGCTCTATCCACCGGCAGCGGAAGGGGGGGTGCTGATCACCGGGGGTCAGATGGGTGTCGTCTGGGGGCTTGATGCAAAGACGGGTGAAGAATTATGGCGGCGCGAGGTGGGTCAGGAGCTCGTATACAGCCCTCTGGCCGTGGGAAATCATCAAGTGCTGATCACCACCTTCTCAGGGGATGTCATAAGCCTTGACAGCCGCGATGGTCGGGAACGCTGGCGCAGCCGTTTTTCTACACCGAGCCTGAATGGATCGGTGGCCGGCGCCCTGATTTTGCTGGGTAGTATGGATGGCACACTGAGGGCTATCGAAGGGGGCACTGGTCGTTTGTTATGGCAGCAGACTCTGGCGGGCCGCCTGACAATACCGGTCACGGTGCATGAGCAGCTGTTGCTGGCGGTCACAGAGGCGGGAGATTACAACTTTCTGCGTCTGGATACCGGCCAGCGGGTGGCGGGTGGCCTGCTGAAGGGTGATCCGGTCGGGGGTACGTTCCTGGGAACGGATACGGCGCTGATTTTTATAGAGGGGCGAAATAACAGGGGTGTGGTTCCGGTCTTAGTAAGTGCAAATAACGTAAGTACCCGGTTAAACAGGGCCTCTCGACGGGATTAACCAGGTGCTTACCCGTTAAAAATAATTGATGACCATTAGATAAGGAGAATGAGAGTGATGAGAAAAAGAATTATGGCAACGGCAGGGGCTCTGTGTATCGGTTTTACAAGTGTTGTCTCCGCCGCCCCCTTCGGTGGAACAGATGATATGGGTTATGCAGGGAAGCTCTGGTCTGCGATGGAAGGGGATGGCCTGGTAGGCAATAATGCCATCATGTCCGCACCCTACACCGGCGTACACCCCCACGGTGCGATTCTGGACACCCTGGATGCTACCACTACCGTGGATGGAAAGAAGAACGTCGTCATCATCAAGCGTAATTATGGTGGTCCCGGTGTCAGCAAGCAGGCCGTGGCCAACGATCCGGCCAAGTTTCTGAAGGCGATTACCGTGATGTACAAGCGCCCCGGCTACGACCCGGAAGACAAAGACTGGTTCTGGGTAAAATTCAATCCCAAGGGTGGTGTGTTGAAGAATCCCAAAGGAATGTCATTGGCCGGCAAGGTGGCTAAGGGTGCCGCCGAAGGGTGTATAGCCTGCCACACGGCGGCCCCTGGCGGCGATTTGGTTTTCAACCACGATAGATATAAATGAAGCAGGACCGAGGGCCCAGGAAAAAAAGGACCAAGGATAAAGGCAGAACCTAGAGGCTCTTGCAAAACGCCCCCTCTCCCCCCGGGAGAGGGTTGGGGAGAGGGGATTTAAGAGTTTTGCAAGAGCCTCCCTAGAACCCGAGTTTAGAACGGTCTTGTCTTTTTTTCCTTGGTCCTGGGCCCTCGGTCCTGTCTTTTAAAGATATTCCGGCAGTTGTTTACGGATATCCGCCGGGGTCTGCCGGGTCAGTTCCTTGGGGATATCGTCTGCGACCAGTTTCTGCAGGGCGGCTGACATCTGTTTTCTCACGATGCCCAGGAATGCCGGGGAGGCAATGATATAGAGTTTGCCAAAGCGGCCGGCGGTGCGGGCCGATTCCAGGGTATCGCAAAGCTGGTTGGCGAAGCGAACGGCCTCTTCATGCTTGGCGTCAGATTTGCCGCCCATGTCATGACTGGTCGATCCCGGATTGTGGTCGCGTCCGGCTTTGTCACTTACCAGATCACCCTTATGCAGCCTTGCTGCCGGATGGGCAAGTGTCTCGATCTCCTCCAAGGGTGTAGCGTTTCTGGCTGCGGTAAATATTCTGGCCCGGCTCGAGTCTGCAACTACTACCCAGGTCTTACTCATATCAACCCCCTTTGATTTAACGGATCTGCTATGAAGAATGGTGTCTGCAACGCCTTTTTCAAGCCGGAAACATTCCCGTGACTAGTATAGGGTAATATTTCCAGGCCGTCGTCAACGCTGTGGGCGACCAGGACCTCGTGTTTCTGGCTTCTCAGGTGCAACTGCAACGTACGGCAGCTCGCCAAATCGTCATCTACGATAAGAATCTTGCTCATTTCTCTGCAACCTCATCCCTTGATCGGTTGGTCTGGGGAGTTACCGGCAGGACGATACTGACGCAGGTCCCCCTGGGTTGATTCGGTTCTATACTGATGGTGGCCCGGTGCTGATCGAGAATACGCCTGACAATGGCCAGGCCGAGACCGGTATCTTTGGAGCGGGTGGTAAAGAAGGGTTCGAATATACGCTCCCTCTCATCTTCGCTGATGCCACTGCCGTTGTCACAGATCTCGACTCGGATGCCGGTACCCGCCTGGCCCAGTTCCACCATGGTATCGATGGAAACCTGCGGATTCTCCACTTTATCGATGGCCTGCAGCGCATTACTGATCAGGTTGGAGAACACCTGGCGCAGCTTTGTTGCATCCCCGTACAGCGTGGGGAGCCCCGGGTGGTAGTGGCTGGTGAGGAACTCCTGGCTGATCCGGCTGGTCCCCGTCACTGTGGCCGCATCGAGCAGACCTCGCAGTTGCAGGTGTTCGGCCAGGAACATCAGGTCGCTGACCACGGTCCTGATGTCGCTGTTGATGGTGCGCCTGGCGAGACCTACATTGAGAAATTCGCTGGCTTCCCGGGTGCTGCGCTCGGCGCTGTAGCTGGTGTAGTAGTGGAGTGAGCCGACCACCGCCAGCACCAGGCACAGAGGCAGAAATATTCCAAGGAACCCCTTGAACAGGCCCATCCGGGAGAGCGGAGGTGGCGGCGCTGTTATCGGCATTGCTGGTCAAGGTGGCGTTGCAGCCGGTTCAGGTAAGCCTCCAGGGACTCATTGGACTCCCGGGGCAGGAGAAAGGTCAGTCGGGCTGCGATGATGAAGGGTTTACGGTCGCCACCCCCGGCGGGGCGTTCCTCGGTCAACAGTTTATTTACATTGGTCAGGGTCTGGACCGGGTCCTCACAGTAGCGGGGCATGATGACACTGCTGCCATACCACTGGGCCATCCACGAGATACCCAGTATGATCGCCAGTACGATCAGCACCAGCCGCAGTGGGCGGAAGGGGGGTTTACTCTCCAGATCGATAGGTGCCAATGTATGAGCCTGTTGCAATGGGGGTGGCAGACAATGTTACTCCAGTATGGGGTCGGGGGAGAGGAGAGGGGATTGCCGGGTCAGCCGGGACTCTCCCAGGCTCTCCGTGATCTGCCGGGCGGTCTGCAGGCCCTGGTGGATGCGCTCCCGTACCGAGACGCCATCCAGGTAGTTGGCACAGAGGTGGAGTCCGGGGTGGGTCGCGAGCAGTGCCCTGATCTCACTGGTCCGCCTCAGGTAGTCACCATGGTAAAGAGGGAGTGCACGCGGGTGCCGGTCGATGCGGAGGTACCCGGGTTCCCCCCGTATTCCCAGCAGGGGCGCCAGATCGGCCAGCAGGCCACTCACCATCTGCGGGTCCGTCTGCTCCACTTGGGCGGGGTTTCGCATACCACCCAGGTAGGTGGTCAGCAGGGTATGCCCTGCAGGTGCCCGCCCGGGGAACAGGTTGCTCATCCACAGATTACCGTTGAAGCCAAGGGGTTCCCTTCGCGGGACCAGAAAGCCGGTGCCGTCCAGTGGGTGGGCTATCCGATCCCGTCTCAGCCCCATATGCACGACCGCAACCGATGCATACTCGATGCCGGCGAGCCGGGAGGCCAGCCGCCGGTCCAGTGGGTCGAGCAGCCCGGCAGCGGTGTAGGCAGGGGTGCTGATGATCAGCTGGGAGGCTACCTTCCGGTATTGGCCCTGGATGGATTCTCCGGTAACCCTCCACCCGCCTTCTCCCCGGGTTATCCCGGTTGCCCGGAGGCCGGTACGAAGGTGGATTCCCTGGGTGGATGCCAGACTGTTCACCAGATCGGACATGCCACCAGAGAACGAGAAGGTCTCCGCCCGGTTGGCCCGGTGGCGTTTAAGCACCCGGTTGATCAGCATCCCGAGGGTGATGCTGCCATAGCGTTGTTCGAGTTCAGTGAGACGGGGTAGAACCGCCTGGGCGCTGGCCAGGTCCGGGTCCGATGCCAGCGTGCCGGTGATGAAGGGGTCGATGGCGGTCTCCATGATCTCCCTTCCCAGGCGCCGGGTGATAAAACGGGAGACACTCTCATCTGCCGTTCCACCCCTGGGGATCAGGATCTCGGCCAGCATGCGCAGCTTGCCCCTCCAGCTCCAGAGCGGTGACATGGCCATGGCCGGGATCCGCATGGGAACGCTGGAGAGCTGACCCTGGTGTACCACGTAGCGGTTGAGCAGATCGTTCCGGCTCTGCTTGCACGACGCCAGCCCCGCCAGCCGTATCAACTGATTGACCTGAGGGCGGAAGTTGACCAGCATCCCGGCAGCCCGTTCGCTCAGGTATCCTGCTTCCTGGCTGGAACGTATCTTCCCCCCCGGGCGCTCAGCCGTCTCCCACACCTCCACCTCGATGCCCTGCTGCGCAAGCCACCAGGCCGTTGCGAGGCCGGAGATGCCGCCGCCGATGATCAGTACTTCAGATTCGCTCATCGTAAGGTTAGGGCCTCGGGAATAGTGATTTGTCCAATAATGCGCAGGATATCAGCTCAGATTCAAGACGCAGATGAGGGCGCATATCATTGACTATGTAACCGAATCTGCAACGCAGAAGCTGAGCTTAGAGACAAGCAGTATTGGATAAATCATTATTTCCGAGGCCCTTAGTCAGTTGCCTTTTAAGGCCGCCTTCATCCGTTCCAGCAGTTCCCGATCCAGCAGGCCCAGTCCACCGCCATCCGGGGATTGCCGCGACTCCACGTATTCCCGAATTTCGGCGAAGCGTTTCTCCGCCTGGCTGTTCTGCTTGAGTCTGGGCACCCGCTCCCGGGCAACCTCATAGGCGTCGAAGGCAAGCTCCTGCATGCCGAAGCCCTTCATGCGCCGTACCGCCCGCATCATGGCGCGGTTGCGGAAGCGGGTCAGGTCGGCACTGCGGATGATCTCTAGCCCTTCCCGGCGGGCGTTGAACTCTGCCGCCTTCTTGATGCCGCCGCGGATGAAATCAGGTGCTGATTTTACCCTGGCAAGGGCCTCCGGTTCCCATTTTACGCCGGCCATGCTGGTATTTACCACGCGCTCCACATCCTCCCGACTGACTGTGGTGGCATGGCGGCGCCCTGCCTCCCGCTCTGCAGCGGCCTCCATACTGGGCCGGACGAACATCAGCACCTGGGGGGGGCGGTCCGCCAGCAGTGTTTCAAGGTGTGTCTCTGCATCCGGTTCCCAGGCCAGTCGCTGCTTCGGAGAGGCATCCTCGTCCAGCCGCTGGATCAGTTTCATGTTGACCTCTAAGCGCCCCTCTTCCCGGGCTACATCTTCTGCTACCTGGCGGATGCCCTCGCGCAGGAAACCGGGCAGTTGTTCGAGATAATTTCGTGCCTCACCGGTCCAGGCCAGGGTCGGCAGGGTGCTGCTGGTGCCTTCCGGGGAGGGGCCAGGAGGTGATCCGCCCGACCGCATATCGGGAAACTGGTCACCGAAACGGCGGGCGGCGAGGGTGGCCATATGCGCCGGGGTCACCTCTTTTTCTCCCAGTTCCCGCACATGGGTCTCGGCTCGCTTGCGCACCATCTTGAGTAGAAAACCGGGGACTCGGGCGAGCCGTTGTTCCGCCTCCGGTGACCAGGCTATGTCACTGCTCAGGTTCTCTACCAGGGGCTCGATCAGCGACCGGCCGGTGGGGGTGTGACTGCACCAGGGGTCGGTGTCCATCAGGGTGCCGCCCATGGCCAGTGGCCGGGCGCGGCAGCCACCACACAGTTTCTGATATTCGCATGCCCCGCATTTACCTTCCAACTGCGGGTTGCGCAGTTGCTCGAAGGTGGGTGCACTGTCCCAGATCTCCCAGAAATCACGGGTTCGGATATTGCCCTCTTCATCGGGGATATAGGGGCAGGCGGTCACCCCGCCCTCCGGGGTGATGCGGCAGTAGTGGATACCCGCCAGGCAGCCCCCCCCCTCATAGCCCTGTGCCCGGGTCAGGGGGGATTCCGGGTCCTGTTCGTAGGCAACCCGTTTGTAGTGGGGCGCGCAGCGGGCACGGATGATCAACTCTTCCGTGTCGTGCTGGGCCTCGATCAGCTGGTTAAGCACCTGCTCGTAACGGGCGGGTGTAATGTCCGACATGGACTCACCGCGGCCGGTGCAGACCAGAAAGAAGATATTCAGCACATGGGCGCCGGATGCCTTGGCGAACGCGATCATCGACGGCACCTCGTGGGCATTCTGCTCGGTGACCGAGAAGTGGAGCTGGAACGGCAACTGCTGTCGGCGGCACTGCTCCATGCCCGCCAGGGTTTTCTCCCAGCTGCCGGGGCAGCCGCGGAAACCGTCGTGGTGCTCGGGGTCGAGGGAGTCCAGGCTGATGCCTACCCCCATAGTGCCTGCTGCCTTGAGTGATTGCACCCGCTGCGCTGTCAGCAGCACCCCGTTGGTTCCGATCACCAATGCCAGACCACGTTGGCTGCCGTACTCTACCAGTGTCTCCAGATCCTTCCGCAGCAGCGGTTCACCGCCGGTGAGTACCACCATGGTCTCGTTACCGCGGTTGGCGATCTGATCCAGCAGCCCTTTTACCTCTGCCGTCGTCAACTCATCGGCATCCTCGTTCAGGCGGGTCTCCGCATCCATATAGCAATGGGCGCAGGCCAGGTTGCAGCGGCGGGTGAGGTTGACCGCGATCAGGAACAGGTCATTATTCATGGAGAGATTCAGCTCAGCCGTTTCGGGGGTCGTCCGGGTCGAGGTGAAAGACGCCCCGTTCGGCCCAGGTTTGCTTTACTGCATCCACGGCTTCGCCGGTCACCTGTGGCAGTCCGCCGCGCCGGGCCCAGCCCTCGATCTCCCGGATCAGCATGCCCCGCACCATATCGGGCGCCTTGGCGATACGCCCCCGGGCGCCGGGTTCCCAGGGCATGGATTCTGAGCTGTGATCGGAGCCGCTCTTAAAAGTATCCATTACCTGCTGCACGAACCCCGCATCGATCTGCCGGATGCCACCCTGGGCAGCGATGCTCTCCGCCGCCTTACGGGTCATCTCCCGGCAGAACCCCGCCGGGACATTATCCATCAGCCCCTCAGCCGCCGCCTGCCAGTGCAACTCCCCTGACGGTGCCGTTTTTTCTTTTTCCTGCTTTTTGTCTTCTCTTCCTCGGTCCTCGCTCCTCGGTCCTTGGTCCTTGGCTTTTGTTCCTTGGTCCTGTTTTACTGCCTGCCCCATTGCCTTACGCGCCTCTGCCAAACCTGCCTCCGCCACCTCCAGAGTGACTTCAGTATGACTCCCGGCCCGGGCGTAGGCCTCGATCCGCTGTCGGGCACTCTCCCGCATGAACCCTTCCGGCACCCGCATCAGCCGCGCCAGCGCCGCCACCTGCCAGTACATCTCCTCTGCCGTCTGGGTTGTTGATTCTTTCCCTTGGTCCTCGCTCCTCGGTCCTTGGGCCTGGGTCGTTTTTTCTTTTCCTAATACCTCGTGCCTCGTACCTGGTACCTGATTCTCCAGTCCCAGAAAAGCTGCAATATGTTCGGCCTCCACCAATCGCCCCCTTTCCGCCCGCGCCTTTTTTTCAGCACGCATGCTCAGGTTGCCACGCAGGCTCAGATCGCTGACGGTGAGCAGTAGTCGGGTTGCCTCTTCACTCCAGCGCATGGCCTGGTCCGTTGCGGGCTTACGTTTCAGTTCACCCTTGTCGTAGGCCTCTACGATCTCACTCATCGCCTTTTCGGCGTGGCTCGGCATCAGTTGGGCCGTCGCCTCGTCAACGATACTTTCGGTGATCACGGTGTGGCCATGCTCCTGGGCATAGCGCAGGATCGCCATCTTTGCCATTGGGCGGACGAAGTCCGGGACCCGCTCCATCCGCGTCTCCGCCTCCCGGCTCCAGGAGGTGGTGACAGCGGCGAGGCGGTCTGTTCTCGGTCGGTGTTTTCGCTGGCTCAGCAGCACCCCGCACTCCACGTCCCGGAGCAGCTGTTCCGTATTGCCGCCGATATCCAGTCCCGGGTCTGCATGGATGCCGGTGGCGCCGATCACCAGCAGGGAGGGTGCTGTCTCGCGCAGGTAGCGGGTGATGATGTCGTGAGGTTTCCCATCCAGCAGAATCGGCTCGATCTCCACATCGTAGTCGCGAGCGATCAATTGGGCCACCGACAGGTGGCCCTGGTAGATCCTGGCCAGACCGGAGTCGATGATCTCCTCGTGCAGCTTTTCCTGCTCCTTGAACTTGAACACCTGGCCGGCCTCGTCCGAGAGCACCCCGGCGATGCGGTTGAAGGCGACGTAGTGGTAGTAGGGGTCGAAGGCGGAGACGACCTTCACTTTTACCTGCCAGGCTGCAGCCAGGGAGAGGGCAGTGAGCAGGCCCCCGTAGGCCTTTTCGGATCCGTCCACTGCCACCACGATGGGGCCTTCATTGAGCGCGCGCGCAGGTTGTTTGATGACCAGGGTATCGATCCGGGAACGGCGGGCGACCCGCTGGCAGACCGTGCCGAGACGGCTGCCCTGGATGGCGCCCAGCCCTAAGGCGCCCATCACCAGGAGGTCGTATTCCCCATTATTTGCCTCATCGACCAGTGCACGGTAGTTCTTGCCTTCGAGCGATCGTCTCTTTACCTCCAGTGCGCGTTTGCCCGCCTCGCTCTCCACCTGATCCAGATAGGAGTCGGTGATGATGGAGAGACCGCGGGTGATCAGGTCGTCATGAACATCCCGTTGACGCTCCAGTTCCTGCTCCTCCCGGAACTGCTCGGGCAGCCCCCCTTCCATCTGCCGGAAGCGCAGGTCATGCAGTTTTGCGGCGTAGACATGGGTTGCCGTCAGATCACTGCCGTGGTGACGGGCCAGCTCGACAGCTTCGATGACCCCTCGGTCTGAGTGGTCGGAGGAGTCGACCGCCAGCAGCACCGATCGGTAGCGGGGGAGTGGTTCCAGCGCGGGGGTGTGCTTCCGGGTTTGGGTGGTCATGGCTTTACAATAGAGGGCAACGGGCAAATGGAGCAGGCTGCACCGCTCTGTTTGCCCGTGCCCTTTTCAGCTTAAAGAAACAACCAGTATCCGATGAGATAGCCGATTACCAGGAGATTGATGACAGCGCCGACGATGGCAAGATAGTCCATCGGGGCGAACCTTCTTTCCGGTCTATGCTCCATCCTATTGGCTGCCGGTACCATGACCTACTTCTTTACGTCGAAGTCGACTTTTGCGACCTTGCCCTCGCTCACTTCGACCTTCTCCTTGGCACCTTTCAAAGTGCCGTGCCATACCTTGGTGGTGTACTTGCCCGGGGGTACGTTCTCGATCGAGTAGTTTCCTTTGTCATCGACGATTGCAAAGTAGGGGTTCTTGGCCACGAAAACGAAACCGTGCATGAAATCGTGGGCGTCACACTCGACTTTCATGGCCGTGCCGCGTTTCAGCTTCACTGTTTTCATCACCGTGCCGGGGTCCGGCTGACTGACATTGAATACCGTCTTCTTGGTGCGACCCATGATCTCATAGGTGTGGATATTGTGGAGAATCGAATCTTCATTCACTGCGGCGATTTGGGTGCCATTCTTCATCGCCTGTAGAAACGGTTTGAACTCGCACCCTTTCTGGTCCACTTTGGCATCCAGCTGCTCGGGCTCGAAGGCCTTGCCTTCCTTGACCTTATCCAGATAGACCACCGTGTCCATCAGATGGCCATCGACCACCCGGACGTAGTCTATCTTGCGGTTGCCGGTTCCACACACATTATTGTCCTTGGTGATGCTGTAGATCTTGGGTGGCAGGTCTTTGCCGCTGAAGTTCACCGTGCCGCTGACGGTTCCGCCAGTGGTTACTATCGTCTCCTTGTAGGCTGCTGCCTGCCCAGCCAGGGGCAGGGTGCAGAGACCGGCGATACTGAGGGATAAGATAAGTTTTTTCATGCTTTGATTCTCCGTGGTTCCAAGGATTCGTGGGTGCTCAGGCGGCCTTCTCTGGCTGCCCGTGATGGGGGTTGATCAACTCTTCCAGCATTTCGATAACGACGCTGCGTCGGGTGCTGTCCTCGGCCAGTTCCAGGCGCGACAGCAGCTTTTCCGTGACCACTTCAGTATCGAATGCACGCAGTTCTCTGCCGATCAGGCGTGCCTCCTCACCGCTCCACTGAAAAACGCTGTCGATGATCTGCTCTACCACTCGCTGGTGGAAACCGGCCTCATCGAGGTTATCCAGGATTCGACCAAGCTCTTTGGTCAAGGCGATCCGAACACCGGCTTCAGGGTCATCGAATCGCTCCAGCATTTTACCTGCGACGCTCAGTGGCGGGACGCGATGTACCACCATATGGCCGGCCTCTGTCGGGTCCGCCCCTTCAATGGTGAGCCTGCCGAGCGCTTCGATGGCCCGGACGCGCACATTGGCTTTGCTGTCCTTCATCGCCTCGGTCAGGGGAACGATGGCCGCCTGGTTGCCAAGATGGCCCAGCGCACCGGCACAGGCAATCCGTAGATCCTGGTCGCCAACAGCCAGTTGGGTGATCAGGGTGCCTAACGCATCCATCAGCCCGGCGTGGTCCCGACTGCGGCTGGCGATGCTGCCAACGGCCTCCGCTGCTTCGCGCCGCAACAGTTCGTCATCGTCGTTGAGTACCTGGATCAGCGCCTCGACCGCCTCGGGACGGTCGCTGCCTGCCAGTATTC
>JAUUYI010000145.1 GCA_030590525.1 Sedimenticola sp.
CAGGGAGAAGGATAGGCCACTATCGGCATCCTGCCTTTCGTGGCATTTGTCCATCCATGGACGGCAGATGAGGGGATTCGATAAATCGCCTGTTCCCTGATCAATTGGATAGATTACCGTTGTAGGGTCGAATTCATTCGGCCGATTCGGTGGTCGAATAAATTCGACCCTACATTTATTCTGACAGCAATGAACTCCGAAACTTGAGTTATACCAGCTGAAGCTGCTCGTTGATAACCGCGCTACGCCGTTGCCGGATAAGTTGTTGAATCTGTCCCGGATCGCTCAGTCCTGCCACCAGCGGGCCGATCTCGATCCTCCGCACTGCCTTTAGTATGCGCAGAAAAAACAGTGCCTGGGGGTACTCCTGTTCGCTGAATCCCTCCCGCCCCCGGCAGTCTGCCTCGCAGGCCAGCAGCAGCTGTTCGAAGCGTTCCGGCCGGCGCAGGGCGTCGCTCCCGGTCAGCACCCCGAGAACAGTTTTCGCCCGCAGCTCAAAGACATTGTGGATATTGTGGTGGTAGCGGGCCACCAGCAGCGCCAGCTCGCGAAACCGGTTAGGGATCCGGAAACGGTTGCAGAGGGTCTCGATCAGGGGTAACCCATAGTGCTCGTGCCCGTAGTGGCTGGGCCAGCCCTCCCGGGGGGTGGCGCCCTTGCCCAGGTCATGGGTGAGGGCGGCAAAGCGCACCTCCGGGTCGGGTGACAGCCGTGCCGCCATGTCCAGTGCCAGGAGGGTATGGCGGGCGCTGTCGATCTCCGGGTGCCATTTAGCCGGCTGGGGCACACCATACAGCTGTTCGATCTCCGGGAACAGGACGGCCAGGGCGCCGCACTGGTGCAGCACCTCAAAGAAGGGGGATGGATGCGCTTCCGCCAGCGCCTTGGACAGTTCCTGCCACACCCGTTCCGGGACCAGGGCATCCACTTCTCCCTTTCGTACCATCTGCTGCATCAGGGTCATGGTCTCTGTGGTCACCTGAAAACCCAGATCCACATAGCGGGCGGCAAAGCGGGCCACCCGAAGTATTCGCACCGGGTCTTCGGCGAAGGCGGGTGAGATATGGCGCAGCAGCCTTTTTTCCAGATCCTTTCGGCCGTCGTAGGGGTCTATCAGGGTACCATCCGGCGCCTCTGCCAGGGCATTGATGGTGAGGTCCCGGCGCAGCAGATCCTGTTCCAGGGTCACGCCGGGGTCGGCCTGTACCGCAAAACCGTGGTAGC
Organism: Sedimenticola sp.; assembly: GCA_030590525.1. Classification (GTDB taxonomy): domain Bacteria; phylum Pseudomonadota; class Gammaproteobacteria; order Chromatiales; family Chromatiaceae; genus JAUXBK01. Next base: position 1,225 of record JAUUYI010000145.1, read on the forward strand.
CGGGGCCCGTCTTCCGTTCGGTGCGTGCCAGGGCATACTCCTCTTTGGTCTCCGGGTGCAGGAACACGGGGAAATCCTTGCCCACCTGGGTGAACCCCTGTTCCAGCATCTGTTCCGGGGTGGCACCGATCACCACGAAGTCCCGTTCACCCACGGGTCGGCCCAGCAGCCGGTCCCGAATGGCCCCGCCGACCAGATAGGTCTTCATCGGCACATGCTCCGCGCACTGTTGGGTGATCCGCTGCCATGGATGGGATAATAGTGGAAGGAAAGCGTCAACATCAATTGCTGTCACACGATAGGCTTGCTTGCACGCCGGCCGATGGTGTCCTATAACCCTGATAGCATCCGGGACAGGTTGAGATACCCGGATCATACGCGATCCCGGTCCGATGAACTACCAAGGAATATCCGCATGATTGAAGAGAGCGCCGAACAGAAACGACTGAAGCAGCAGTATGCGGGAGAGGTGCTCTGGCAGAAATGGGGGCCCTACCTCAGCGAAAGGCAGTGGGGTACGGTGCGAGAGGACTATAGCGAGGATGGGGATGCCTGGGCCTATTTCCCCCATGATCATGCCCGTAGCCGGGCCTACCGCTGGGGAGAAGATGGTATTGCGGGCTTCTCCGATGATCAGCAGCGCCTCTGTCTCGGGCTGGCCCTGTGGAACGGCAGGGACCCGATCCTCAAGGAACGCCTGTTCGGTGTGACCAACAGCGAAGGGAATCATGGTGAGGATGTCAAGGAGCTCTACTACTACCTGGACGCGACGCCCACCCACTCCTATCTCAAATATCTCTATAAGTACCCCCAACGGAGCTATCCGTACGAACAACTGGTGGAAGAGAATGGACGGCGGGGGAGGGAGCGGCTCGAATTCGAGCTGCTGGACACGGGTATCTTCGACGATGACCGCTATTTCGACCTGTTCGTGGAGTATGCCCAGGCGGAGGCGGGGGACATCCTCATCTGTATCACCGCGTGCAACCGGGGACCACGGGCGGCGCAACTGCATCTGCTGCCCCAGCTCTGGTTTCGCAACACCTGGTCGTGGGATGGTTCGACGGAACGACCGGAACTCTCCGCCACGGAGCTGGGGAGCGTCCAGGTCCGCCACCCGTCACTCGGTCGGCGCCACTGGTATGTGGAGGGTGACCCCGCACTCCTGTTCTGTGACAACGAAACCAATGTTCGTCGGATCTTCCGGCAGGAGGCGAAGGGATATTTCAAGGACGCCTTTCACGACTATCTGATAGCCGGTGACAATTCAGCGGTCAATCCACAGCAGACCGGGACCAAATGTTGCGCCCACTACCAGTCAGAGGTGGCCGCCGGCGGTGAGATTCGGTTGCGGCTTCGCCTGAGCGGGGGGGCGCCTCTGGGTGATCCGTTCGCAGGCTTCGATGAGCTGCTGCAGCGCCGGCGGGAACAGGCGGATGCCTACTACGCGGCACTGCAGACGGGTATCGACGATCCCGATGCTGCACTGGTCCAGCGTCAGGCACTGGCCGGGATGATCTGGGGCAAACAGTTCTATTACTACGACGTCCCAGACTGGCTGCGGGGCGACACCATTCATCCGCCACCCGAAAATCGTCGCCAGGGGCGCAACAGCGGCTGGGAACACCTGAACAACGCGGATATCATCTCCATGCCCGACAAATGGGAATATCCCTGGTATGCGGCCTGGGATCTGGCCTTCCAGTGCCTGCCACTGGCGCTGGTCGACCCGGTATTTGCCAAGCAGCAGCTGTTACTGCTGACCCGGGAGTGGTATATGCACCCCAATGGCCAGTTTCCCGCCTATGAGTGGAACTTCTCTGATGTGAACCCACCGGTCCACGCCTGGGCCACCTGGGAGGTCTATCTGCTGGACCGGAAACGTAATGATGGCCAGGGTGATCGCCTGTTTCTGGAGCGGGTGTTCCACAAACTGATGCTCAACTTCACCTGGTGGGTGAATCGCAAAGATGCCCAGGGACTCAACATCTTTCAGGGTGGTTTCCTCGGGCTGGACAATATCGGGGTCTTCGACCGCAGCTCCCAGCTACCCACCGGCGGGTTCATCAACCAGAGCGATGGCACCGCCTGGATGGCGATGTACTCACTCAACCTGATGCGTATCGCCCTGGAACTGGCCCAGGAGAATCCGGCCTACGAGGATATCGCCACCAAGTTCTTTGAGCACTTCCTGCATATTGCAGCGGCGATGAACAATATCGGCGACAAGGGGATCATGTTGTGGAACGAGGAGGACCAGTTTTACTACGATGTCCTCAATCTGCCGGATGGTAAGAAGCTGCCCCTCAAGGCCCGCTCCATCATCGGTCTGATCCCCTTCTATGCGGTGGAGGTGCTGGAACCGGAGACGCTGGAGCGGGTGCCCGAGTTCAGGCGCCGCCTCGAGTGGTTTCTCGACTATCGACCAGAGCTGACTGCTCTGGTTGCCCACTGGGACGAGCCGGGGAAAGGTGAGCGGCACCTGTTGTCGCTGTTGCGGGGGCACCGGATAAAGGCGCTGCTGCAGCGGATGCTGGATGAGAGCGAGTTTCTCTCGGATTGCGGGATCCGTGCACTCTCACGGGTGCATGATGCAAACCCCTACACGTTCGACTGTGGAGGGGAAGGGATGAGCGTCGGTTACTGGCCTGCAGAGTCCCGCTCGCCCATGTTCGGTGGCAATTCGAACTGGCGGGGGCCGATCTGGTTTCCGGTGAATTATCTGTTGATCGATTCCCTGCGCCGCTTCCATGATTATTATGGCGATGATTTCAAGGTGGAGTGCCCGACCGGGTCGGGCGAATATCTGAATATTCGTCAGGTAGCGGACGAGTTAAGCCGCAGGCTGACCCGGCTCTTTCTGCGAGGCCCGGACGGCCGTCGCCCGTTCAACGGGGACAACCGGAAGCTGCAGCAGGACCCCCGGTTCCGAGACTACATCCTGTTCTACGAATATTTTCACGGTGACAATGGGCGGGGAGTGGGCGCCTCCCACCAGACTGGCTGGACCGGGCTGGTGGCCAACCTGATCGATGAGCTCAAGCATGCCGGATAAACGGGCTTCCACACTCTGCCTGGGAACCATTTTTTCCTTTTAAGCCCACAAAAAAACCGGCATGCGCCGGTTTTTTCTATCCATTGGGAGAACAGTGCTTACAGGGCTTTCACCCGCTTGTTCAGGCGGCTCTTGAGCCGGGCTGCCTTGTTTTTGTGGATCAGGCCTTGGTTTGCTGTACGGTCCAGAATGGGTACTGCACTGTTGAATGCTTTGGTAGCACCCTCTTTATCGCCGGCAGCAACCTCTTTCTCCACGTTTTTTACGTGGGTGCGCATCGTGCTGCGACGGGATGCATTGTGCTGCCGATGCGTTTCCGCCTGACGAGCGCGCTTGCGGGCTTGTGCTGTATTGGCCAAAGTAGCTCTCCCAATAAATGGTTGAATCTCAAAGAGCTCAGTATTTTGCGGATCGAAAGGTGTGTTGTCAATAGTAAAACAGGCTCTTCCCCTGATTGAGCGGGTAAATCAACATTTTTGACAAAACACATTCCAGTTGTCAGCAGAAATGCAGGGTCGAATTCATTCGACCATTGGCTGTCAGCAGAAATGCAGGATTGAATTTATTCGACCATCGAATCGGCCGAATGAATTCGGCCCTACAACGGTAATCTACCCACTTGATCAGGGGAAGAGCCGTAAAATACAGGCCCGAAAGGGAGAAGAAAGCGCTTGACCCGGGCAGTGCAGGGTTTACTGGTTCCTGGTCCTCGGTTCTCGGTCCTGTACCCTAACCCGGCAGCGCCGGAACCAAATAGTAGGGTGGGCACAAACAACGTGCCCACCCTACGGAGATTTCTTTGTATTTCTGTGCAAGATTTCAGTGGTAAGGTACTAAGGCCTATAATTCTCCGCTTTACAAACGAACCGGTATCTCCATGCTCAAACATCTCGCCAAGGTGGGCTCCAATACCTTGTTGTCGCGGGCATTGGGATTCGTGCGCGACCTGGTGTTTGCCCATCTTTTTGGGGCCAGTGCCGGGACGGATGCCTTTTTCGTCGCTTTCAAGATCCCCAATTTCATGCGCCGCCTGTTTGCCGAGGGGGCCTTCTCCGTCGCCTTTGTGCCGGTGCTCTCCGAATATAAGACACGCCGCAGTTTTGCCGAGCTGAAGCTGTTCATCGATCATGTGGCGGGTACCCTGGGTGGGGTACTGCTGCTGGTGAGCCTGCTCGGGGTGATCGGGGCACCGTTGCTGGTGCTGATCTTTGCCCCCGGCTTCTCCGGTTCGGAGGGGAAGATGGCGTTGGCGGCGGAGATGCTGAGGCTCACCTTTCCCTACCTTTTCTTCATCTCGCTTACCGCCTTCGCCGGCGGGATCCTCAATACCCATAATCGCTTCGGGGTGCCTGCCTTTACACCGGTGCTGCTAAATCTGTCGCTGATCGGCTGTGCCCTCTGGCTCTCACCCCGCATGGATCAGCCGGTGGTGGCCCTGGCCTGGGGGGTCCTGCTCGCCGGTGTGGTCCAGTTGCTGTTCCAGTTTCCCTCCCTGCATCGGCTGCGACTGCTGCCAAGGCCCGTGTTCGCCCCCCGGGATGAAGGGGTGCGCCGGATCGGGCGGTTGATGCTGCCGGCTCTGTTCGGTGTCTCCATTACCCAGCTGAACCTGCTGCTCGACACCTTGATCGCCTCTTTTCTGGTAACCGGCAGTATCTCCTGGCTCTACTATTCGGACCGCCTGATGGAATTCCCGCTCGGGGTACTGGGTGTGGCCCTCGGGACGGTAATTCTGCCCAGTCTGTCCAAAAAACACGCCGCCGAGTCAGCAGAGGGTTTCTCTCATACCCTGGATTGGGCCCTGCGCTGGGCCCTGCTGCTGGGCCTGCCCGCTTCGGTAGCTCTGCTGGTCCTCTC